>JAYVXK010000983.1:0-3814 GCA_043785265.1 Myxococcales bacterium
CACCGGTGATTTCGAAACGATCATCGAGCACCCGACCGGCGCTGATCGGTGACACCGATAGCGTCACGGGTGTCGAGCGTTCGGCCATCGCGAACGGCACACTATCCCGAGTGCGCTGCGACTCAAGGGTTGAGCGCGTGGCGGGCTCACTTGCACACTGCACGTATCTTCGGCGAGACCATGACCGGATCGAGCATGGTCGCGGATGGATCGTTGGCCTTCCACGCAATGCATGCAGTTGCGGCGAGCCCTTTTGCGTCGAGCGCGACGTAGGTCGTCGTCAACGCGCGTTGAATCGTGGCGAGTTGCGCACGCGACAAGTCCGTCGTCCCGAGCATGCGACTGCCGCGCGCGACCGCTTCGACCCATCGCCCCGTGCGCACGTCTGCGAGCAACTCGGGCAATTCCGCGCCGACCTTCTTCTGAGTGTCGAGGACTCCGCCACCGCCTTGCGTGCGATCGAGTCCGGCGGCTTTGGATGCTTCTTCTTTGCCTGCATCGGTCAGTGACAAGTCCAGTGGAACAAGCACGACTTGTCCGCGAATCAGCTCGGTCTTGCTGAGGCCATTGAAGGCGTGAATCTCCCACGCGCGCTCGTGATCGCCGAGATAGCGCTGCGCCAGATCAGTCGTCTTGTCGCCACCCGACGCAATGACCGTCATGACGAACGGCACGCGCACTTCGCTGCCAGTAGCAGGCGCAATCCAGGCCTGCGCGCCGTTCATGCGAGCCAACGCATCCGCGCGCGCGCTGTCGCCCAGATACGCGCGGGCGAGCTTCGACCACGTCTCTCCCTCCACGACGCGATGATGCCAAGGCGCGGGCACTTCGAGACGCATCCCAGGCACGACGGCACTTCCGCCCTGGACATCGAGCGCGTTCGCACCAGCAAGGACCGTCTCCAGTTTGGAGGTGCCATACACGCGCGTGGAAATGCCACTGAGCGACTCGCCCGGTTGCACGACATGAGGAAAAGCCACGGCGTCGTGATGGATGACGAGCAGAGCAAAGAGAGTGAGGAGAGCGAAGAGCAGGGACGGAAACGGGGACGGGGATGGGTGCGGGTGCGGGGACAGGGACGGGGACGGCGACGGGTGCGGGGACGGCGACGGAATCACTGGGGTCCTCCTTCCGGCGCGGCAGCATCTTCTTCCAAGAGCACGCTCATCGTCACATCGAGCACGATGCTCTGACCAGGCTCGATGAGCACGCGGCGCGTCTCCGGTTGCGCTGATGGATGAGTGAACGACAAGTAGTGCGCGCCAGCCGCGAGACGGATCGGGCGCGCCATGGGCGTCACGTCGATGGGTTGTCCGTCCACGGCGACTTCAGCCCACGGAGATGCGAGGACGCGCACTTCACCGGCGAGCTGGGGCATCGGATCGAGAGGACCTTCGAGAGATGTCGTCGTCGCGGGATCGTTCTGCGCGCTGTAACGGATCGCCCCAAAACCAAGACCCATCAGCAACGTCGCGCCCATCAAGGTCCACGGCGATCGCCATGAGAAAGTGCTCTCTGCGATCTGTGCGTATACGCGTGGCTTGCCAGGATCGGCCGCGCGTAGGCGTGCGAGTGCGAGCGCCGAGAGCGCCAACTCCGCGTGAGTGGCGTCGGTGCGCGCGCGAACGAATGCTTCGAGTTCTTGCGCCACGATTCGCGCAGACGGCGGTCTATCGTTGGGAGACTTTTCGAGGCAGCGCATGATGAGTCGCTCGAGCGATCGCGGCACGTCCGGCTCACGCGACCGCAAGGGCACCGCGGGATCGCGTCGCGTACGAAAGCCGGCCGTGCGCTTGTCGCCGTCGTGATGCGCGCTCTCTTTGTCGAAGGGACGAATCCCCGCGATGCATTGGTAGAGCAGCACACCAAGCGAGAAGAGATCACTGGCAGGTCCAACGGCGTCGCCGAGCAGTTGCTCCGGAGCCATGTACGCAGGGGTGCCAAAGAGCGGCTCCCGATTGTCGGTCAGCGGTTCGTCTGCGGTGGGCAATCGATCGCGATGCGCGATGCCAAAGTCGACGAGCTTCACGTTGCCGCGTTTGCCGACGATCACATTCGCAGGCTTGATGTCGCGGTGAATGACGCCTCGGTCGTGCACATGCTCGAGCCCTCGCGCGATCTCGGCTGCGATCGCCGCCGCCACTTCGGGGCGCAACTTCACCTTCTTGGCGAGCACCTGCGCGAGGCTGTAGCCGCTCACGTACTCGAGCACGAGGTACATCTGATCGTCGGTCTTCACGAAGTCGAGAAGCATCACGACATTGGGGTGAAGCAGATCTGCGAGCACGCGCGCCTCGCGTTCGAGTGGCGCTGCGAACGACGATTGCGGCGAGATCGTAGGCTTCAGCGCTTTGATCGCCACCTTGCGACCCACGGGCTGCTGCACCGCCTTGTAGACAGTCGCGAGAGTCCCCGAGCCGAGCTCAGCGATGATCTCGTATGCGCCGAAGTTGGCCTCGGCCATGGACTCAATCCCTCGCGAGCAGCGCGTGCCCAGTCATCGACGCAGGCTGGTCGATTCCCATCAGCGCGAGCATCGTCGGGGCGACATCGCAGATGCGACCGTTCGGGAGCACGCGGGCGGTCGTGTCGTCGTCGTTCACATAAAGGAGCAGCACGCGGTTGGTCGTGTGCGACGTGTGCGGTTGTCCCGTGGCGGGGTCTTTCATCAATTCGCAGTTGCCATGATCCGCCGTCACGATCACCGCGCCGCCCTTGTTTTTTGCCGCTTCTACGACGCGACCCACGCACCCGTCGACGACATGCACAGCGCTGATCGCCGCGTCGAGCATTCCGGTGTGACCGACCATGTCGGGGTTGGCGAAGTTCACGAGAACGAAATCATACTTGTCGCTCTCGATGGCGGAGACGACGGCATCCGCCACGGCCACGGCGCTCATCTCGGGTTTCTGATCGTAGGTAGCGACCTCTTTGGGCGAGGGGATCATCTTTCGATCTTCTCCGACCATCGGCTCTTCGCGTCCGCCGTTGAAGAAGTAAGTCACGTGCGCGTACTTCTCGGTCTCTGCGCAACGGAACTGCGTCTTGCCTGCTCGCGAAATCACTTCGGGGAAAATGTCCGGCAGTTCGGCCTTTGCAAACGCAACCGGCAAACCAAGCGACGCGTCGTAGGTCGTCATGCACGCGTAGTGTTCGCGCGGGGCGAAGATGGCCCCTGCGCTCTTGCGATCGAATGAATCGAAAGACGTGAGCGCGAGCGCGCGTGTGAGTTCACGCGCTCGGTCAGGTCGGAAGTTGAAGTGCAGCGCAGAGTCTTTTCCGATCGACACACCCGCGTAGTCGCCCACGACGAACGGCTCGACGAACTCATCGGTCTTTTTTGCCGCATACGAAGCCTCGATGCCTGCGAGCGCAGTCGAGTGCCGCGGAGCTTTTGCCCATGCGATTGCGTCGAACGCGCGCTGCACGCGCTCCCAGCGATTGTCGCGATCCATGCCGTAGTAACGACCCGCCACGGTGCCGATCACACCTTTGCCTCGCAGATGCTGTTCGAGTTCGGCGATGTACTTCGTCGCCGTCCCAGGCTGCACGTCGCGACCATCCAGGAACGCATGGACCACGGACGAAACGCCTGCTGCGCGAGCGATGTCGATCAGCGCGCAGAGGTGCGTCAGCAAGCTGTGTACACCCCCATCCGAGACGAGTCCGAGCAGGTGCAGCTTGCCGCCGTTGGACCGCGCCGAGTCGATGGCACGGGCGACGGCGGCGTTCTTCCCAAGCGATCCGTCGACTATGGCGTTGTCGATGCGAGAGATGTCCATCACCGCGATGCGGCCCGCGCCAAAGTTCAGGT
>JAYVXK010000984.1:0-3812 GCA_043785265.1 Myxococcales bacterium
AATGCCTGTTTTTGAGGGCGATTCGCGTCTGGCGTCCACGTGACCGTCACGCGCGCGTGCTCTTGCGGAGCGATGGAGAGAGGCGTCGCCTTGTCGCTCGTGACTGTGACTTTGCTCGGCACGCGCGGATCGTCTGCGTCCGTCCGCACGGCGATGCGAGAGACTGTGAGTGGACTGCTCCCTACATTGTCGATCGAAAAGGAGCCCTTGTAGTCTTTGCCGTCGCTCGAGAGTTCGAGCGGGCCGTGAGGTGACAGAGAGATGCTCCCGCTCGGTGACGCAATCGCATGGGTCGTCCCCACGAGCACCAAGATGGCAAACAACAAGGCAAGCAAACGACTCACGAGTTGCTCCACCAGCCGACGCCAATCGCTGCGATCGTGACGACCGACAACACCCACATCGCAAGCACCAAGCCGCGCGGAGCCTCGATTTTAGCCTCGATTGCAGGTCCACGGGCCATGACGGTGGTCCACCGTTCGGCTACGCGGTCGAGTGCGATGCGTGGATAATCCCACGCGCGTGCGAGCGCTTCGAGGGGAGTCGAGCGATCCATGGCTGCCAGCTCGTTCGCTGTTTTCACTGGGGCCATTCGCCGGCGCGCGAACGACCCTGCGCCCGCGATGAGTCCAATCCAGACGAGACCCACCGCAAACAGAGTGCCTTGTGATGGCGGCGCCGTCGTGGCGCTCGAGGCGATCACGTCTCGTGTCATGCGCCATGCGAGGGGAGGATCTCCACCGATCAGACGCGCGTCGAAACCCAGCAGCACCCCCGCGGCAAGCGCAGCGAGACCAACCGCGAGCCAAGCGCGCGCTTCATTCACGGCCGAATCGAGCCGCTTTTTGGACTTTCCGCGTGGGATGAGCGCGAGCGCAAACGGACGAAAGAGTGCGTACGACAAGAGCGCCATCGCGATGCTCATCGCGCCGAGCGTGATTGCGCCGAGTGCTCCGCCGACTGAAAGCGCCGAACCGAGCGCTGTGATGCTCGTCGGAGACAGCACGAGAGCGAACGCTGCGACGACCCAAACCAGTGACCACGTCGACTCGCGACGCACGACCACGACCGCTTCAGCGAGTGTTGCAGACGAGGTCGTCTTCGAGACCCGATCGAGCACTGCGAGCGCGACGAGTGAGGCTCCCGCGTCGAGCACACCCGAGGCCATCGCTCCCGAACCGATCGCGGAGAGAGCGAGTAGCCCTTTTGCGATCGCACAAAGAGCGAGCACCTCGGCGAACGTCTTTCCTAGGGCAGCGCGCGCAGCGACGACCACCGCCAAGACCGCAGCCGCGAGAGTGATGACGGAAGCCACACGCGGCTCATACGAAAAAATACTCGCGCAGCGGGCAGAAACCGCCAACATCGGCCACGCGGCGATCGCGCCAATGAGGCTAAAATCAAGCGTGAACGCGATCAATCGCAGCAACACACCAAGAGCGAGAAGAGCTGCCACGAACGCACTCATGCGCGCGCCAGGCCACGCCTCGTGGGCGAGCAACTCGTCGCGAAACAGCGCGTCTGTTTGCGCGTGCTTGAGACCAAACTCTTCGTTGGCTTCTCTCAGAGACGTCGTTGGCCCCAAAAGCGCGAGGCGTGTGTCACGCTCGGTCGAGATGACCACGCGAGGCATGAGTGTGTCGTCAGTGCCTTCTGCAGGACGCACGCGCACGACATGAACGCCTGCCGCGAGCGGATACCGGATCAGAGGCAGGCGCAGCGGTGTCTTGTCGGGACCCAGGACGGGAGTGTGCACGTCGTCGATGAAAACGAGAGATCCTTCAGGCGCGAGGATCGACAGTGATCCTTTCCCGCCCGCCGAGAGATCCTTGATGACCGGTCGCGTGCTGTGCGGTCTGTCGTCGTCATCGTCATCGCCTACCAACACCGCGCTGTTGGCGATCGCATCCTCTTGTGTCGAGCTAGCCGCGATCATGCGCGGATTCATGTCCGTCATGAAATCGCCCGCAACGAAGCCACCGCCGAGCGACCACGCGAGAATGACCGTGCCCGCGAGCAAGCAAGCATCCGAAACACGATCCATGTAAAATGCACGAAAGCGACCACTCGCCATCGCAGCAGCAGCGGATGCGATCGCGCCACCGATCAGAGTCGTCGGCAGGCCGTCCGCAAGTGCGACGATGAGCGCGCCCGCGGTCACGAGCGGACCCCATCGCGCGAGGCGTTCACGCGCATCTTCTGATGCCGGCGATTGCGCGAGACCCGAAGCACCCACTGATGCGATGGCCACACCGAGCCCGAGGAACATGCTCACCGCGTCGAGCATGAGATCGAACGACGCGTCGACGCGCCCAACGCGCACGAGGCGAAACAGGTGGCAGAGCTGCGCCGAATCATGCCCCCATCGCCCAAGCACAATCAAAACGGCCGCTGCGACCGAGCTCACGGCCCACACCAGGAGTCGTCGTTGACGGGCGACCGCTCGCTCGGGCGGCTCTGCGGCCATTCCCAGGTAGGCGGCCAGAATGAACGCGGCGAGCGGCAGTGCAACCACGAGCCACAGCCACGCGGCGAGATCCACGCGATGAAGAGGCCCATATGCGTCGAACATGCGCGGCGGACCGTAGTACCGAGCGGGCGAGACCTCAACACAAGGGAGCGAGCGAAAGCGGGAACGGGAACAGGGACGGGAGCGGCGGACGGGGACGGGAACGGGAACGGGAACGGGAACGGCGGACCGGGACGGGAGCGGCCGAGCCGTCGCGGTCGTTCACTTCTTGGAGAACACGAACTCGTCGCCCTTCATGTCGACCTTCACGATCGCGCCGGTGCTGTAGCCTCCGGCGAGGATCTCCTCAGCGAGCGGATCCTGCAGTTTCTTGAGGATCGCGCGCTTCAACGGACGCGCACCGAACGCGGGCTCGTACGACATCTCGACGAGCGCGCCCTTTGCGGCTTCGGTCAAATCCAACTTGAGTTCGCGGTCCGCCAAGAGCTTCTCGAGTCTGCGCAATTGGATGTCGACGATGCCTCGCAGGTCCTTCTTGCTGAGCGGGCGGAAGATGATGATGTCGTCGATGCGATTGAGAAACTCGGGCCGCAAGAAGTTCCGCAGCTCTTCGCGCAGGACGTCGCGAAGTGCGTCGCGGCCTTCGTCGGTCTCGAACATTTTGAGATCGGTGTCCAAGATTCGCTGACTGCCGATGTTGCTCGTCATGATGACGACTGTGTTCGAAAAGTCTGCCGTGCGACCGCGACCGTCTGTGAGTCGACCGTCGTCGAGCACCTGCAAAAGCAGATTGAACACGTCTTGGTGTGCCTTCTCCACTTCGTCGAAAAGCAGCACGCTGTAGGGCTTTCGTCGCACCGCTTCGGTCAAGAAGCCGCCTTCTTCGCTGTCGACATATCCAGGCGGCGCGCCCACGAGACGCTGCGCCATGTGCTTTTCCATGAACTCGCTCATGTCGAGTCGAGTCATCGATTGCTCGTCGTCGAACAAGAATTCTGCGAGGGCCTTCGCGAGTTCTGTTTTGCCGACACCGCTCGGCCCCAAGTACAAAAAGCTGCCGATGGGTTTTCCGGGATCGCGCAGACCGACGCGACCGCGTCTCACCGCGCGTGACACCGCGCGAACGGCTTCGTCTTGTCCGACCACGCGTTTGCTGAGGCGCTCCTCCATCTTGAGGAGTTTCTCGGCTTCGCTCTCGAGCATCTTCGAGACGGGGATGCCGGTCCAATCACCGAGCACCATCGCGACGTCTTCTTCTCCGACGATGTTCGGCTGCTCTTGGAGGCCCTCTTTGGAGACCGCAGCCTCGGCAGTCTCGAGCTTCTTTTTCGCCTCGGGGAGC
>JAYVXK010000985.1:0-12143 GCA_043785265.1 Myxococcales bacterium
GCAGGGCTCGGTACACGTCTGCGCCCCTTGACTGATCTCGTTCCTAAACCACTCGTGCCACTGGGTGACCGGCCACGGCTCGCGCAACTCGTGGAGACGCTGCGTGCGAGCGGTGAAGATCCGATCGTGGTCAACGCACACCATCACGCCGACCAGATGGGTGCTTGGGCCAACACCGCAAACATTCTCGTTTCCAACGAAAGCGAATTGCTCGGGACTGCGGGAGGCGTCGCGCACGCGCGTGCGCTGCTCGGGACCTCCGACGTGCTCGTCTACAACAGCGACATCCTCGCGAACGTCGACGTCCGTGCGCTGCGAGCAGCTCTTCTTGGGATCGCGGTACTCGCTATCGCGCCACTGCCCGCTGGCGAAGGCAACGTGGGCGTGGCGAGCGACGGGCGTGTCGTCCGCTTGCGCGGGTCGATTTTTGGCACCGAGTCACGCGGCGGCAACTTTTTAGGCATTCACGTGCTCTCGCGCGATCTCGTTGCGACTCTTCCGGAGCGTGGATGTTTGGTTGGCGAGGTGTACATCCCTGCTCTCGCGCGAGACGCGCACATTGGTTGCTTCGAGGTCTCAGAGCCCTTCATCGACCTTGGCACGCCAGCGTCCTACTTGAAGGCCAACCTCGCATGGCTCGCTCAGCGTGGGGTCGTTTCGTGGGTCGCGCCCACTGCGCGCGTCAGTGACCGCGTTCGTTTGACAAGAACGATCATTGGCGAGCATGCGGTCGTCGAAGGAGCAGGCGACTTGGTCGACTGTGTCGTGTGGCCAGATTCGATCGCTCGCGCCCCCCTCTCGCGAGCGATCGTCACCTCTGCCGGCGTAGTGCCAGTCGCCAGTTGATTACGCCGCTCGGAGCGCCTCTGCTCGACTGCGCACATCGTTCTCGTCCGCAAGAGCAAGACCGCGCTTCTGGGCGGCGTTGGCGACTTGGGTGCGTGAGCGCGTCCCACTCGCGACGAGCCACGCGGCGCACAAAGCCAGCTCCGAAAGGCCACCTGCTGCGATGCTGTCGACTGCTTTGAGCAAGGCTTCGAGAGCCTTCTTGAGCTGTGCGCCATACATGGCGTGAGCCGTCGTGATGCCTGCTTCGTGCAGGGTGAGCAACATGAGCGCCGTCGCTCGGACTTGCCGGGTTTGCGGATCACCTGCGAGCGACGGGTCGTCCCAGAGACCGTTGGCGAGTTGCTCCGACAGCATGTCGGAAGGCGAACGCTCTGATGCAGCGAGTTCTTTTCGCACTTCGTTTGAAACACTTTCGCCTTCGCTTGGAGCGAAATAGTCGAGCGCGCGCGACAGGATACTCTTGCCCTTGGGGCCTGATTTGGCTGGTGCCGCAGGCGCAGGGCGAGGTGCCCCGCCTTGAGAGGATGCGGCCATCGGTGCAGCACGCGACGGCATCGCGCCGGGCGCAGGCGGCGGGGCGCCGAAGGCTTGCGCGGGACTTGGGGACACTGCGCCAAGGATGCCCGAGCGGGTGACGTTCGTGGCGTTCTGAAACATCGCCCAGCCGTGTGGAGCGTTCACCGCAACCACGCGAGTGTCAGGCACGCCGTGCGCCCGGCGATCGCCTTCGCGCGTCTCGACGACGACCATCGACGTGAGCGAACTCGCAAGTCCGTGGTCGAGCGCGAGTTTGAGAATGCGGCCCTTGTTGGCCTCTGCACGACGTCCCGACACATCGGCGCCTTCGAGTTCGGCAATGCGCTCGCGCGCCCAGAGCTTGGCAATCGCGGGTCGATCAGCGCTGGCTGGCAAGAGCACCGGAACCCGCAAGAAAAAGGGCTCGCCATCGATCTTGCCGCGAAGCTCCAGTGCCCCCTCGCCGGGTTTGCTGTAGCGGGCGAAGACGACCCACGGCTCGCCGTCCACGAGCGCGCGCGCAGACGACGGCGCCATCTCTCCGAGGTCGAGCCCAGGAGTCTTCACGTCGAGAGAGTCGACGCGCGCGGCGGTTGCACGCGCAAACTGAGCGATCACCTTGTCGTCGATGCGCTCGCCCGGATAAATGAGTTCGCACGCGCCGTTGGTTCGCTTGGCGAGATCGCGCAGCAGGACGTCACTGACGTTGGTGCCGATGCCAAACGTGTAGAGGCGAGCGCCACCGACTTCGTCGAGCACGCGGGAGAGAATCTCTGCCTCGTTGCCAACTTGGCCGTCGGTGAGCAAGACCACTACGCCACCTTTTGCCATCTTTGCCGCTGCGCAGAGCGGCGCGAGCAATTCGGTGCCGCCATTCGTTTCAAGCGAAGACACCCATGTGTCTGCGGCGTCGAGTGTGCGCTGAGTAAACGGAACCAAGTCCTTCTCGAAGCACGTGAACAAGTGATCGAAGGCGATGACATTGAAGAGGTCTCCTTCGCGCAGCTGACGCAAACACAATCTGAGCGCGGCGCGAGCCTGCTCGATCGACGTTCCGCCCATGGAACCCGAGATATCAACAAGAAATACGACCTGTTGACGACGTGACGGCTTCGCAAAAGCGAACAGATCAGGCACGACTGTGATCGCCACGTAACCGTCTTCGCCCGCGACTCTGTGTGCGAGCGCAGCGCTGGTCAACCCCTCTACGCCGCGAGCTGTGATGACGATGTCGCGATCGAGTGCGACTTCCTTTGAAGAGAAACGAACGCGAACGCCACCCTCGATTTTTTGCGAGTCAGTCACATGCGAGGGACTCTCGACCGTGATGGTGTCGCCGAGCATGAAGCGCACGTCGATCGCGATGCCGTAGTTCACGGTGCCGATCGGCGGAGAGGTGCGATCGGCGTCCGGAACGCTGGTAGTGGGGTGCGCCACGCCGTGTGCGGTGCGGTCTCCCGCCGGCGATCCTGGAATGTACCGAGGCGCGACGAGAGTCGGGAGCGACCAGCGCAGCGCGCCTTCGTCTGCCGTGAGGCGTTCGAGAATTTCGACTTCGATGATGGTCTCTTCGCCTGGCAGCAGATTGCCGATACTCGCCGTGAACACATTGCGGCGTTCTTGATCTACGAGCGCAGCACCGTGACCTTGCGCGATCGCTTCGTCGTATTCGAGAAACGCTTTCTCACGCTCCTTCACGATCCCCTGCATTTTACGGCCTCCGCACGTCATGGCGAAGCCCACGAGGGCTGACTCACTCGGGAGCGGAAACGTGTAGATCGCTTCGATAGGTTTGCTCTCGGCGTTCTTGTAACGCTGGCGAATGATCGTGCGCGCGATGGCGCCCAACACCTCTCCGTCCACCTCCACACCAAGAAGTGGAATGGCGTTGCCTTCGGTCGTTCGCAGCTCGCTCGTGATGCTCATTGTTGTTCTCCGTTGTCGGTTCGGTTTGCCAAGTCCAAAATTTTTGCAACCAGTGCTCGCTCTTGATCGCTCGCGTGGCTCGAGACGAGCACTTCGACGCCCTCGCCCAAGCTGTATCGGGTGACGTGCTCCGCCTCGGGGGCCGTCGCTGCGCGCGCGGGGGTGTATTGGGCCGCCAGATGCGCCAGATGGGTGCCCCCACCATCAGCGAGAGTCTCGATCGCCTCGGCGCTCATGTTGGCCAGCGTCGAGGCAATCGCGTCCAACGGAAGAAACGCCTCCTGCAACTTCTTGATGGCGCGAAGGCGCACCAAGTGGCTCTGGTCGTAAGCCGTGTCCTTCGCCCGAAACACAGGTGCTGCGAGCAAACCGCGTTGCACGTAATAGCGAACGGTGCGCGGTGAGACGCCCGCTGCAAGCGCCAGCTGGTCGAGTTTGTATTCGTGAAGGTGTCGCGTGGTCACAAGTCCAAGATGGTTCTAGACACCACAACTGTCAAGTAGACACATGACGAATTCGCCGCGAATATGGCTTTTGCCAGCAATCTCGACACAGTGCAGACCGAAACTCAGACCGGTTTGTTGGGTCAATGTCGACGCTCGTAGTACGCCCCATGTATGCGATCGCATTTCACGAGTGTCTCTGCGGTCGCCGTCGTCGTCGGATTGATTGTCGCGTGCGGCACGTCGCCCGTCGCGGTCGACTCCTGCCGACAAGTCGAAGCAACCCGCTGTCAGTGGGCGACCGCATGCGGCATCCGCCTGGATGTGCCGGTCCGGCGTGCCGATGGGACCAACGGCGTGGACGACTGCATCCGGTACTACAACGACGCCTGCCTGCACGGCATCGTGTCGGCAACTGATCCTGGTCAGACCGCAACCGAAGCGTGTGTGAAGGCGATCAACGAAGGCGACTGCAACATCGTCAAAAATCCTGAGAAGAGTCCCGCCTGCGCTTGGCTCTTGGTCGGACCGGCAGCGGACGCTGGCGCCGACGTCGCGACCTCCATGGACGCAGCAGGCCAGTAGAATTCGAGGGTCGCTGCCTCTGTGCGCGCGGCGGGCGATGCGCTAAGTCACTCGTCCGACCTGTGAGCTATCTCGTCCTCGCCAGAAAATACCGACCGCAGTCTTTCGAAGACCTCGTTGGGCAAGAGCACGTCCAACGAACACTCGCCAGTGCGATTGACACTGGGCGTATCGCGCATGCGTTTCTGTTCACGGGCGTGCGAGGCGTAGGCAAGACCACGAGCGCGCGATTGCTCGCCAAGTGCCTCAACTGCCTCGGCCCGGATGGAAAAGCCACGGGACCCGCCAAAATCCCCTGCCAAGTGTGTGCAGCCTGCACGGAGATCGCGCAAGGCAATGACATGGATGTGCAAGAGATCGATGGCGCCAGCTACAACGGCGTCGACGAAGTCCGACGCCTCCAAGAAGGACTTGCCTTCCGTCCCGCGCGCGACCGTTACAAGATTTTCATCGTCGACGAAGTGCACATGCTCTCGACGGCCGCCTGGAACGCGTTCCTCAAGACGCTCGAGGAGCCGCCGCCTCACGTGAAGTTCATCTTCGCGACGACCGAAGTGCACAAAGTTCCGGTCACGATTTTGTCGCGGTGCCAGCGGTACGACTTCAAACTCATTGCGTCGCAAGTCATCGCGACGCGACTGCGTGAAGTCCTCGCGAAAGAAAACATCACCACCGACGACGGCTCGATCGCCGTACTCGCGCGCGAAGCCGCAGGGTCGATGCGCGACGCGATGAGCCTGCTCGATCAGGTCATCGCCTATGGCGGGGCGTCGCTCGTCGAGGCAGACGTCGCGCGCGTGCTTGGAGTCGCCGACCGCCGCATCCTCCACGACCTCGGTAATTTTCTTTTGAATGGAGACGCTGCAGGCGCGCTCAAAACCATCGACGCGATCGCTTCGCAAGGCTTCGACCTCGTGCACGTCTCCAAAGACTTGCTCTCCCACCTCAGAAATCTGGTGGTCGCCAAAGTGTCTGGTGAGCGCGCCCGTGAGCTACTGGATCTTGCCGACGACGAAGTCAAAGATGTGCTGGCGACCGCAGAGGCCAAAGACGTGGACGACATGCTCCGAGTTTACCAGGGATTTTCGCGTTCTTTTGACGAGATCGCGCGCAGCGGTCAAGTTCGCGCAGCGCTCGAGATGACTCTCGTGCGACTCGCGCGCAGACCGCCGCTCGTCCCGCTCGACGAGCTCCTCTCGCGACTGGGCGATCTCGAGAGACGCCTTGGTGGTGCGCCAAACCCACCGAGGGGCGGCGGTGGTGGCGTGCGCTCGCATGCATCGATCACTCAGGCGCAGACTCCCGCCGCAACTGAAAATGTCTTTTCGAGCGAAATGCCGCGACCGCAGTCTGTCACCCCATCGATGACACCCGCCGGACCCTCGCGCCCACAAGCGACCGCGCTCGCTCCGGAGCCCGTGAGCAAGCACGACGAGGTCACGCCACTGCCACCCTCTGCGACGCGCAAGCCGGCGACCGTCACGCCCATCACGGCACGGGCCAATCGCGATCGAGGCGAGCACACACCAGCGGTCTCCACGGGCCACGTGGACTTCGAAGGGTGGCGCGCGATCGTCGACCGTGTCCGCCTCGTTCGTCCGGCACTCGCGAGCATTCTCGAGCAGGCCACGCCGCTCGAGGTCTCTCCATCGCGCGTGCGCGTAGCCTATGGAGACGGCAATTTTCTGGGCTCACAAGCGTCCGAGCCCGAGGCGCTTTCGCTCTTGGTGAAAGAGGCACGCGCGCATTGGGGAGCGCCCACCGAGGTCAGAGTCGATGCAGGTGTTAGAGACGTGCGCGGCGATACGCTCGCTTCCGTGGACGGCCAGAAGCGCCGTGAAGTGACCGCCGCACAACGCGCCGCGGTCGAAGGACATCCGATCGTGCGCGCAGCGATGACGTTGTTCGAAGCAGAGTTGCGTGAAGTAAAACTGCCTGCGGAGGAGTGAACGAATGAATTTTCGTGGCGGAATGAGCGAGCTGATGCGCCAAGCGGCGCGAATGCAGCGCAAAATCGAGCAGGTCAAGACCGACTCGAAGGACAAAGAGATCACTGCGTCTGCCGTCGGCGACAAAGTGAAAGCCACAGTCACGTATGGGCGCAAGGTCACACGCCTCGAGATCGATCCAGAGTTTTTGAAGAACGAAGGCATCGACATGGCACTCGATGGCGTATGTGCCGCGCTCAACAGCGCTCTCGAGCAAGCAGACAAGGCGATGGAAGCAGAGGTCGAGAAGGTGACTGGCGGCGTGAAGATGCCGGGCATCACGGGCTGACGTGGGAGAGCGGACTTCGCGCATCGTCTCTCTTTTGTCGCGCCTTCCGGGCGTCGGCGAGAAGACCGCGCAGAGGTACTTGCTCTTTTTGCTCACGGCCGACCCTGTGATCGCAGAAGAGCTCGGCCGCGAACTCGCCGTCCTGCGCGATCACGTGCGACCGTGCGTGCGGTGCGGCAATCTTGCGGAGCCCGTGACTCCGACATCGCTCGCCATTTGCGAAGTGTGCTCGGACAACAAGCGTGACGCGACACTCTTGTGCGTCGTCGGGCGGGTTCACGATCTCATCGCCATCGAGCGAAGCAGCGTCATGCGAGGTCGATATTTCGTGCTTGGCAGACTGCTTTCGCCACTCGAAGGAGTGGGCCCCGACAACTTGCCCATCGGCAAGCTGATCGATCGCATTCGTGAAGATGGAATCACCGAAGTGATCCTCGCAACGCCACCGTCGGTCGACGGCGAAGCGACCGCGCTGTTGCTCAAGCGCGAACTCGGCCCGCTCGGATTGAAGCTCTCACGCATAGCGAGCGGCGTTCCGCACGGCGGCGACCTCGAGTTTGCAGATCCGATCACGATGGGCCACGCGTTCTCTGGCCGCCAAAACATGTAGCCACTCAATCACCAGGAGACATCATGCAAGCCATCTCGTCGAAGAACGCACCAGCAGCGATCGGACCGTACTCGCAAGCGGTGAAGGCCGGCGGCTTCGTCTTTTTGAGTGGACAGATCCCGCTCGACCCTCGTTCGGGAGAGATGTTGCAGGCAGACATCGGCAAGGAAACCGATCGGGTCATGGACAATCTCGAAGCGGTGCTCGCCGAAGCCGGATGTAAGTTCAGCGACGTCGTGCGAGCGACCATTTACCTCGTGGAATTGGCTGATTTTCCGATCGTCAACGACCACTACGGAAAACGGTTCTCTGGAGTCTTGCCTGCGCGCGCGACAGTTCAAGTGTCTGCGTTGCCCAAGGGCGCCCGCGTCGAGATCGACATGATCGCGGTCGCGCGCTGAAGTTCAACTCCAAGGTGGTGGACCCGCGGCGCCCGCGAGCGTACGGAGATCCGCGTGGAGAGACCGGGCGACCTCGAAGCGCCCTTCCCCCACTGTGCGACGGTCGATCGACGCAATCGGGACCACCTCCCTCACGCTCGACGTGATGAAGACCTCGCTCGCGCGCGCGAGCGTCGTTGGATCAAGCGCACGCATTTCGATGCTGATGGCTCGTCGCCGCGCTGCCTCCAAGACGAAGTGTCGAGTTACGCCTGGGCGAACACCGCAAGCATCCGGAGGTGTAATCAAAACGCCATCCACCACCGCGAACACGTTGCTCGTTGCACCTTCCACGACCGCACCGACCGCGTCGGTCACCAGCGCTTCGTGCGCGCCGAGTGATTCTGCCCGCGCGCGCACGCAGAGGTGCGACGCGTAGCCACCCCACTTGTGACCGATGAGTGGCGCTGCGGGCGAGTGATTGGTGTGCGCGATGACCGCAGAAACCCCTGAAACATAGGCTTCCGTTGGTGGTGCCGCTGACGCGTCGACGATCACGATGCGCCGGGGCGCGACCTTTTGCGCGGGATTGCCACCCGTAACGATCAGCCGAACAGAGACGTCGGGGTCAGCGGTGACGAGTGCGCGCTGGACGTCCGCTTCGAGCGCCAGAGGATCACACGCAATCGAGAGCGCTGCGCAGGTCGCGTGGAGTAGACGAAGGTGCAAGTCGAGTCCGAGCGCCTGAGCGCCGTACGCCCGCATGAACTCGAACGCAGACTCGCCGTAGAGCAGTCCACGATCAAGTACGGAGATGGTGGCCGTTTCTTTTGAAGATAATTTTCCGTCCACCCAAATCGCGATCACGACGCAACCTGACGCATTGAGCGAGTCGCTTCTTGTAGTTCGCACGTCGCGCGGCGATTGCACTCCGCGATGGCAGACTCCAACTTGGATTGCACATCGATGTCGTGTGGATCGATTGGATCGCCCACGACGACCACCACACGAGTCAGCGGCCAAGGCAGAAGAAACCTATCCCACGCGCGCGCGAAGATGTGTCCACTTGCCATCGCTGCGCCCACGGGAACCAACCTGGCCGATGCGATTCGAGCCGCGGAAATGGCTCCCATTTTTACTTTCCCATAGGGACCACGCGGACCGTCGACTGCAAAGACTGCGTCGAGAGGCTCCGACTTCAACACGCGTGTGAGCGCACGCTGTGCTGCAGCGCCGCCCAAGGACGACGATCCTCGCACGGTGCGGAAGCCTTGCACTGCGAGAGACACGCTTTGCATTTGTCCGTCTCGCGACCGACTCACCATCGCCACAGCGCGACGACGCCTCGGCGCCGCAAGCATGGGGAACTGCGTGCCGTGCCAAAAGCAGAGCACCCAGGGAGTCGCTTCTTTCTTTTGAAGCGAAGCCGACCAGATTACGCGAACGAAGAGGGAGAACAACCAAACGCGAGCGACGAGGCCGAGGACCAGGCCAAGCGCTGCGCGCATCAGCCTTTGATCTCGGCGATGCGTGACTTCGACTTCTCCAGAGATGCGTCATTTTCGATGGCGCGCTCGAACATCTGCAGCGCCTTCGTTTTGTCATTCTGCTTGAGTAGGATTTCGCCGAGGTAGTGGAACACCTCGCCCTTGGTGATGCCGCTCTTGTCGTCGAGCTTCTGCAACAACAACGCGCGGAACGTCTTCTGCGCTCGATCAAGATCGCCGGACTCGAGCGCAAACGCGCCCAAATCGCGCAACACCGTGATCGACCCGGGATCGATCTTGAACGCGAGATCGAATTGCGCGAGCGCGGCGTCCTTGTCGCCGAGCGACGCTTGCGCGCGACCGAGACGATGGTGATAGACGGCGAGCTCTTTGCTGCGCTTTCCAGCGAACGAGGCGATGACCTTCTCGAGCGCTTCCGCCGCGGACTTCTCGCGACCCGAGGCCGTGTAGGCATCACAGAGCGCCAGGAGCAGTTCGCGATCCTGCGGCAGGAGCGCTGCTGCGCGCTCGAGCGGAGCAACGGCATCGCCGGGCGCCTTACGTTGTGCGGTATGAATGTCTGCCGCACGACGCAACGACTTGACGATGGAAGCGATGATGGCAGGCGTCTTGTCGGCGGCAGCTGCGTCCTCGGCGAGGTTAGCGTCCTCCACGAGAAGCTCAGCCAACTCGTTCCATTTTTTGCCCTTCTCATAGAGCGCGCGGAGCTGATCGCGCACTTCGCTGTTGTGCTTGTCGAGTTCGAGAGCACGACGAAGTGCCTGTTCTACGCCAGCTTGGTCGTCAAGCTCCCCGCGGGCCTTTGCCAATCGCATGACGAGAGGCACACCCGATGCGTCAGTCGCCATCTCTGCGAGCTTCCCGAGAGCGCCTGCTGCGCGCTCCCAATTTGCCCGTGATTCGCTGAGCCGCGCAACCGCCTCGAGAGCGCCACGGTGCGTGGCGTCGCGTTCGAGCACCTCTTCGTACGTGGCGAGCGCGCGAGGCGTGTCTTTGAGTCGTGATTCGTAGACATCACCGAGACGAACCTGCAGGGCGAGTTCTGCGTCCCGATCTCCGCGTCCGCGCGCCTGCTCGATCTGCGAGGTGAGCAGCTCGGCGAGTTCGTCGTCTTGTCCATTTTGCTCGAGCAGCTCGGACAACGCGACGACCGCGTCCTGGTGGGCGGCATCTTCGTCGAGCACGGCGCGCAATGTGGAGATCGCTTCTCGCGTCTCTCCGCTGCGTGCTTGTAGTTTGGCCAGGTCGATCCTCAACGCCGCACGAACAGAGCCGTTTTCTGCTGTATCGATGAGTGTTTCGAGTAGCCGAGCGAGCTCCTTGTTGTTGCCTGTTTGCAAGTAGAGTCCGCGCAGAGCCTCTTGAGCCTTTGCGTCGGATGGATCGGCGTCGAGTAGCTCTTTGTACAGAGCGATGGCGCGAGTTGGATCCTTCAGCTCATTGTTGAAGACGCCAGCTGCGCGATGGCGCAGTTCTGCGACGACTCGCCCATCGGCCTCCACCTCCACACGCTTCTGCAGGAGCTTGGCGACTTCGTCCCAAGCGTGTGCAGTTTCACGCATTGCAGTGAGCTCCTCGAGCGCCCACAGATCGCCCTCGTCTTCGGCAAGGAGATCGCGAACCACTGCCTCGGCGAGCGCAGGGTCGGACAACGTCGACTCTGCGAGCGTCTTCGCTTCGCGGAGGAACGTGCGTTTCGCCTCAGCATCGCCGTCGAGCTTTGCACGAGCGCGCAGAGTCGCGACGAGCTCACGTTCGCGACCTGGTGCGCGCTGCAAGTCTTCGATCGCGCGAAGTGCGTCGAGACTCTCTGGGTCTGCTTTGCGTGCCTCAGCAAACGCGGCCTCAGCCGCAGTTACGTCGGAGATCTTGTCTCTCCGCCACGATCCGAGGCGCATCCAGAGCTCTGCTCGTGTGGCGGTCGGGATGTCGTGGGCGTGCACGCCGAGCGCCTTTTCGAGCGCATCGGAGGCTTCTTTCCAGCCTCCGGTCACTGGCGCGAATCGCTCGAGTTCTACCATCGCGTCGGCATCCGTGGGGTCGTCCGCGACTGCCGCTTCGACCATCCGTTGGGCTCGCGGCAAGTCTTTGACGTTTTCTTCGATCACGCGTGCGAGGTCGAGTCGCGCGCGAATCTTGTCGCGAGCGTCCTGGGCACGCGCCACTCGACGCTCGAAGAGCTTGGCGAGGTCTTCACTCTTGTCGAGCGAGCGATACACTCCCTCAAGCACATTGAACGCATCGTTGAACAACGCGTTGTCGTCCAGAAGCGCGAGCGCCGCGTCCCTGCTCAGGGCGTGATCGGGCACGCGCTCCAGCGCAGAGCGCAACGTGCCCAAGCCTTGCGACTTGTCACCAAACTCTTTGATCTGAAGCACAGCAAGTCGATGATAGAGATCCGCCTGCAACGTGGGCGTCCCCTCGATCGCAATGCGTCGTTCGAGGACATCGGCGAGCGCCTTGGTGTCCCCCATGCGGGAGTACAGGCCGTCGAGACCAACCAAGATCGGCGTGGTGTCGCCGCTCTGCTCAGCTGCTTGGGCATATGCCTTTGCAGCGCGACCGTCGTCATGAAGATGCTCTTCGGCGACGCGCCCCAAGCGCACGAACAAGTCCGTCGTGATGTGCGTGTCGAAGATGGTCGTCGCTCGCTCTGCCAAGGCATCGGCGTAGGTCCGATAGCCTTCTGTGCCTAGTTTATCGGCCAATCGAACGATTTCGCCATGCAGCTCTGCGTCGTCAGGTTCTTCTGCGAGCGCGCGAATGAGCGCTGATTGCGCACGTCGTGCATCGGAAAGCGAACCTTCGGCCACTTGAGCGATGGCTCGCAGCGTACGTGCACGGTCTTTTGGTTCGGCCTGTGCACGCAAACGCATTTCGAGGACATCGGCTAGCTCGGCGTGCTTCGAAGTCGACCGCAAGACAGGTTCCAACGCATCGGCCGCGTCGACACGAAGTTCTTCGCGCGTCTCGCCGATCTCGCGAATGGCTCGCGCGGATGCTTCGTCGTACCCGCCTTCGAGCACTTCGCGGTAGGAGTCGAGCGCTT
>JAYVXK010000986.1:0-12135 GCA_043785265.1 Myxococcales bacterium
GTGAGATCCATCAGGCGTTCAGTTCGGGACCGGCGGGATCACGACTGTGTTGATAGGTTTGACGCTCGCCCCCGCGGGGTACGCGTAGCTCGACGCGCTGTCGTATCCCCACACGGTGATCCCCATGGGCGCCGCGCTCTTGATCGAGTGCAGTCCGTTGTCGCATGGACCGACGGGCGCGTGATTGTGTTGCACATCGACGTGTGTGTACTGATAGCCGCTGCCGCCTATGGGTAGCCACCCGCCGACAGTGCCCAGGCAATCGAGCGTGACATCTTTATAGGTGTTGTCGGCTGCCTTCTTTCGAATGAGGGCGAGATCGGTATACCCGTAGGTGGGATCCGTGAAGAACAAGTACGAACTCAAGAACTGCGCAGGGGGCACGACATTGACCGTCTCGGGACCGCCGACGTTGTAGTCGGTTGCCTCGTTGCCCACCGCGACATATTCGTTGCCGAGCGCTTGCACTGGCGGAATCTGCTGGTGCGCAGCATCGCAGTCACCACCTGGTCTGTGCGCAGCAAGATAAAACGGGTGCATGTTGTCTTGCGACTGAACATGAAACGCTGCCGGTCCGTTGAACTCGACCAGCTGACCCAATGTGATGGTCGCAGGCGCAGTCGCCACAGGAGGATCGTAGGTCAACGTCGTTCCCTTCGCCGCGCCGACGATGCGCCACGTTGGAGGATTGACTTGGAACATACAGAAGTGTTCGCCCCAAACACCGATGGGTTTGTCCGACTGCACGATGCTCCCAGAGAGATCGTTGCCAGAGTTGTCGGGCACCTCCATCACATGAATCGTCTCTCCCTTGTTGATGGAGTAGGTGACCGGAACACCCTTGGTGGCGCCAGCAACACCATTGGCAGCGGTGATGTTCGACGACGGAAGCACTGTGACCTTGGTGTTGTCTTCGCGCGCGATGAAGTCGACGCCCGGCGTGTAGGACGCGGGACTCTCGCCCATGGTCGTCGCGACATAGTTGGTGTCCCACGCGGTGGTCGGCAACAGCAAGGTCGCGCTCGAGATGTAGGACTTGGCGCCTCCGAATGGATAGAGGTCGTAGACGACCGCAGGAACGCTCGTCTGGATCTCCATCGCATTGCTCTTGTTGGTGCCATGCAAGACCATGTTCTCAGTTTCGATCGCCGCCTTCACGCCCAACGGGCAACCAACATGCAACGCGGAGTTTTCGTTCGTCTGGTTGAGGAACACGATGGCCATGCTGTCGGCGGGAATTCCGGACGACGGAATCGGCTGATAGGTGATCGCATTGCCAGAGCCCTTGGGCGTATAGGCAAAGGGAGTGGCGTCGATCGACTTGCCCTTCCACACGAGTGTCACTTTCAGTGGCGCCGACCAGATGTTGGTGACGAACGCAGCGAAGCAACTGCCTGACGCGACCGACGAATCAGACGGAATCGAGTAGTAGTCGCAACCGATCGAACTCTTGTTGGCCGCCGCGGCATCGCACGCGTTGATGCATCCGGTGGGCCCGCATCCGAGGTCGCCCGTGCACGTCTGCACGAGCTGCGGGTTGTCGCCGCAAGTGAGGATGCTGTGCAGGTCACCCGAGCACTGAGTGCAGCTGCTCGGAGCGTCTGGGCTCCCGTCGGTCTTGGGAAGGATCGGCTGCGCACCGTCTCCCGCGTCGTCTCCTGTCGCCGCGTCGGTGTCGTTTGGGAAGGTGTTGTCCGAGTTCGCGCACGCCAGCGCGAGTGCGGTACCAAAGACAGGGAGACTCAAGCCAAGATGAAAGGGGCGCATCGGTTCATGATGCCCGCGACAGCGCGTCGTGTCGACTCAGCGAGCACCGTTCTGCGGAAAGATGCGGCCTTTATCGACTACGGATAGTTGCACGCGTAGACGAGTCCCGCTCCGGAGTCGTCGAGCCTGCAGGAGCAGGGCACGTTTTGCGGTCCATGCGAGAGCAGGCATTCGCAACTCGGCTGCAGATCACAACCTTTGGGAAACGGCTTGCAGCGCGAATTGACCGCGCACAGACCGGCGTCTCCAAACGCGCTGGCGTCGCCGGACCAGGGAGCCTTCGGCGACGGCGGGCCACCACCGGACTTGTCGCAGTAATGAGTGGGACCATCGCACACGCAACCCACGCACAAGAAGTAACCACCCGCATCGCCCAAGGGCACGGGATCGACATCCGGCGGATCGACCGCAGAGTCGCTCGCGTCCGCACCAGGAAGTTCCACGTCAGCGCCGAAGGCATCTGCGGTCGTCGTTGTGTCGCGCGCCGCGTCTGCCACGCCTTCGTTTTGCGAAGCGCCGCATGCAACGCAGGTCACGAGTAAGATCAATACGGCGCGCATCGTCGAAGTGTAGCGTGTCCGGTCGCGGATGCCGCTCGCGATTCCAACCATGCTCCCAGTCTGAAGCGTCACCAGAGTCCCCGCGCGCGCCGTCCCGTCTTCACTGTGAAGCGCGTCACGGCGGAGACGGGTTCTCTTCAGTCGTGGCGATGTCGTCTGGCCGAACGCAGTTCTTGCCGCATCGGATCACTGACATGGTCTGCGCAGTCGGCGGCGCGCTGCCGGCCTGACATCGCGCATAGTAGTGGTAGCTGAAGTAGTCGCGAAAGCGGTACATCGTGCAGCCCTCGTGGACGAAGAGCGTCTCGACATTGATGCCTTCGTTGTTGGTGGCAGAGACGGCAATGGGCGGCGTGGGCGAGCAGGCCGTGACAATCAGTGCGAGGAGCGGCGCACTGCAGAGGAGGAAGGTTGGGCGCATGCGGGCCCGGGGGAGCAACGTACGTGCCTCGGGACGGAAGTCACACTGGGCAGGTGAATGGTGAGATCGGTTTGCTCAATCGAGCGGCGATGGATCCCTGAAGGACGGGCGAGCAGCGGCGATGTGTCTCGCGACGGACGGGGACGGGAACGGGACGGGAACAGAGACGGGGACGGGAGCGGGAACCGGGACGGGAACAGAGACGGGGACGGGAACAGAGACGGGGACGGGAGCGGGAACCGGGACGGGAGCGGGAACCGGGACGGCGACGGCGTGCGGGGACGGGGACAGCGATGGGTGCGGGACGGGGGACTGAGCGGCACCGCTACCTTCCAATGCACGAAGTGACGTGAGACGAAGCGCGCACAATGACTGATATCGTGGACGCATGAGTCGCGCGCGCAGCTCCACGCTCGATCATCTCCAGCGCATGGCGGCCGCCACGGTCTTCGTGGCTGCCTGCAATCACGGGTATGCGGTCGTCGACCCGATGCCGATGCCGGCGAAGTGCCAGAGCGTCAATCCATTCAAGGCGACTGCGGTTTGGGTCAAGCAGGGCGACGGCGGCACGGGGCTCGATCTCGTTGTCACGGTGACGAAGATCGATCCGACTGCGGGCGACATCACCGTCTTGCCCGCGTCGGACATCGCGTCGATCACCACCGATGCGCAAGGCAGCACGGTGATCACGATCCGCGTGGGCCCGACGCGAGACAGTGTGCTGCTCGTCTACAATCTCGTTTGCGCAGGAGGCTCGGACGCGAGGGAGTTCGGAGTTTACTGGAGCAGCCCGCCGGTCGAGGGTCGCGTGGAGCACGTGTCGATGTAGAGAGCGGGAGAGGCGACGGGTGCGGGGACGGCGACGGGAGCGGGAGCGGGGACGGGGACCGGTGCGGGGACGGCGACGGCGACGGGGACGGGGCGGGAACGGGGACAGGTGCGGGGACGGGGAGCGGCGGTCGGCGGCTTGCGCGCGTGGCGAGGCTCTTCCTCACAGCGTTCGCCTTGGTGGCGGTGCTCTTCTTGGCGATCTTGCGCGGTAGGAAACCAAACTCCAAGAAAGTGGGACTCCCCACGCCGAAGTGGTTCGCCACGAATGTCTTGAGGTGTTTCGACAGGGCCGCGTTGCGCGCCTCGTTCGCGCGCAGCACATGCACAGCGCGCAGCCACTCGGCTCGTCGTGCGTCTGCCTCATCGAGAAGACGCAGTCGCTCCTTGAGGTCTTTGATGAGATCCGCGCTGCGAACGACCGATCCATCGAGGTGTAGTTTCTGTTTGGAGCAATGCTTCTCGAGCGCGCGGATCATCGTCTGGAGATCCAAGCGAAGTTGAGACTGGGTAATGGCGGGCATGAGGTTCCGTCGACTGGAGTGCGACGCGCGAGGCCGCCCCGAATGAGCGAGCCTCCGTGTCGTGATGTCCTGTCGACCCGAACGCGCGGGAGTTGCGTCCGATTTGCGAGTGCGTCCGAGGTTTGTTCGAGCCGAGGCGTCTTCCCGTCGAGGAAACCAGTTTCCCGATTCGGCGGAGGCATCTTCCCATTGCGTGAGGGCATGTCCCAGTCGGAGTTGGCACACGCTCACCGAGGAGAGGGGTTTCCTCAATCGATCAGCGCATCATTGTGAATGAGGAGACGCGTTTCCTGAATCGACAGCCCTCGTGCACGGAGGTGAAGGCACATCCGCACCCGTTCCCGTCGCCGTCCCCCGCACCCGTCGCCGTTCCCGTTGCCGTTCCCGTTGCCGTTCCCGTCCCCGTCGCCGTCCCCGTCCCCGTTCCCGCGCGCGGCTCACGCCCTGCGAAGCCGAGACGTCGCCGCTACCTTCAGTGCACCGACCACCCGAAGTGCTCTGCCCACTCGACGCTGTCTTTGCGGAACCGGATGACGAGGTCCACCTTGCTCGCATCTGGGTGCGGCGGGCCACACACGATCGCGCGACGGACGACGACATTCTGCGTGCGTGCGTCCTCGGCCGTCGGCGGCGCGCTCGTGACGAACGCGTAGTCGTGCACAGACGGTTCGCGCTCGTCGGCGGCGATCGGCATCCCGTCGAGTTCGACGTCCCAGCCGCTGACCGGCAGATCGAGCTTGGCCGGCGTGCGCGAGACGAACACTACGCAGGTGTGGTGCGTGCCGGCTTCAACCAACCAGGCCTCGTCTTGGAGGAGCGCGGGCGAGAGCCCGGTGATCTTCGCTTCGTCACTGCTCAAGCTCTCGAGGAGCGACGTGGTCTTGGTGGTCTCGGTCCCGACGTCGGCGCGCGCGACTTCGGCGACCTTCGCTGCGGGAACACAACTGACCAAGCACACGAAGCCGAGAGACGAGAACGTTCGCATCGCGCGCAGCATAACACCGGTTGCGCTCGTCTCTCGCCAGTAGGACCACTCTACAGTGGCCTGGCGCGGCCAATGCGCGCAACCCGCAATTCAGTCGTCGAGAGGAAGCCGAAGGCACACAATGACACGCTGGGAGGGCTGATTTCAGGTCTGTCTGCTGGCCAGCCGATTGCAGGGCAGGGTGCATGGGACAACGATTCTTCATTCTACTTTTCGTGATGGGTTGCGCGAGTTCGTCGTCGGGGACGGTGCAGCACGACGTGTGTTCCAACCAGACTGCGCATGTGAAGTTCGCGTCGATCCGCGAGACGCGCTCCACCAACTCGCCTGAGATCTTGGTCGACCTCTATTGCGACGGCAGCGCCGAACGAACGTTGGGCGCGCCGGGGATGTACAACTTGCGCAACGTGACCGCGAAGTCGTTCCCCGCGAACTCGCAAGAGGTGCTCGCGGTGCTTGCGAACGTGAATGCCGTCGGCGACGTGACTGCTCTCGGCGGCGCCATCGCGCCGGTCGACAGACTAGAGGGATCCCCGTGCGCCAAATCAGTGTCGTTCGGAACTCTCACGACGATCACCGTGGGCGCATCTACGAGCGGCGATCTGCAGTGCCTCGCCAGTCCAAGCGCTGCAGCGACCGCTCTCTTCAAGAGCTGCGCGATTCTTGCCCCGACGACGAACGGACCTTGAAGACGGCGGCGAGCACGGGGTGATCGTGGTAGGAAGATCCCATGCGAGACGTGATTCCGCTCCCTCGCCGATGAGGCACTCGCTCGCCCTACTGTTGCTCGCGACGTCGTGCTCCTCGCCCGAGGTCGGCGCGAAGCCCACCGATGGCGGTGTGACTCATGATGCATCCGATAGCGCAGCGCCAGCAGACACTGGGGATGGGCTGGCCAGCTGCGGAGGGGCGCCATCGTTTCGTTACCTGCTGAAGGCCCTCGCGCTCCAGAACGACGGAACGGCTTCGTTGCTAGCGGGTGCCACGCTGTCGTTCGACACTTGCCCAGGAGTGACCGCCACCACCGATGCGAAGGGCCTCGCGACGATCAACGTTCGTCGGGGCGTCCCCTTCGTGCCGCGCGTGACGGCGCCGGGACACATGCCACTCCTGTTTGGCGAGACCCTCGTTGCGGTGAACGATCCCCGAACGGACCTGAAGACGGCAGCCCTCCTTCCCATCCTCCCGACGCCACCTGCAATACCCTATAACTCTCCCACGGTGCCGCTGCTGGTCGTGGACATCCTCGCGAACGGCGCGTGCGGGCCAGCGGGCACGGTGGTCTCGGTCAATGGTCATCCGGAGGCCAAGATGCATTGCATGATGGCCACGTGGCCGTCCGATCCTACGGAGCCAACGATATGCCTAGCGAGTCTGGGTCCGATCGTGTTCTTCACCGGACTGGCCGGTGGGACCACCGTTCAGTTGACCGCGAGCGGGTGCGCCGGCACGACCGTCGTCGGCACTCAGACAGGCAACTTCCCGCTCGAGAACGGCGTGCTCACGGTTGCGAACGTCACCATCCCCTGACGACCATCACCGCAGGATCTGCGAATTGATGATTTGCGCCGGGCCCTTTGCGATCACGTAAAACCCAGGCAAGTCTGGCGTCTCGAACGTGCCTCTCGGGTTGTTGCGTGTGATCGAGTCTTTGATGGTGATCGATCCGCTCTTGTCGTTGCTCACGAAGAAGATCGCGCTGCCGCCTTCGTTCGCCTTGTTGTTCTCAAGCAAGCTGCTCGTGACATTCATGACGATCTCGTTGCCGTCGTTGTAGATCGCGCCGCCGTTTCCGCCTTGCCCATTGTTGGCGCCGTGGCCGACCGCGGTGTTCTCGGAGAACAGCGAGTTGATGATGTTCCACGAGACGCCAATGCTGCTGAGCGCGCCGCCGTTTGCGCACGCGTTGCCGAGACCAGGCTTGCCGCCGAACGTGCTGTTGACGATCCACACTGCACGCGCCGGTCCCGCGCCGTTCGCCACGAGGTAGTCCAACTTGCGAATCGCGCCGCCACCCAAGTCGGACCCGAGATCGTCGCAAACATTGTTGAAGAATCTCGCGTTGACGACTTTGAGACTCCCGCCTTGCGCGTGGATCGCGCCTCCTCCTGCGCCGTTGGTCGTGCCCTCGGGGATCCCCTTCGCGCTGCCGTCGATGAGGGTGATGTTCTGCACCACGAGCTGCACGCCTGGGTTGGTGTTGCAGTCGCCAGGTCCGGGCGGATACACCTGCGCCTTGTCGCATGTCGACATGTAGAGGATGCGCGTCTTGCCTCCGCCGCTCAGCGCGATCTTGTTGCCACCGTCGATGACGAGCTTCGTGCCTTTGTCATTGAAGACCTTCGCAGTGGACGTCAGCACGATCGTCGCCGGGTCCGGTCCGCACGCGAAGGTGATGACGCCGCCCTTCGCGACCGCAGCGACGAACGCGTCGCCCGTGCAGCTCGCGGGTGTTCCGGTTCCGACCACAGTCGTTGGCGACGACACATCTTCGGGTTGTGCCTCGACCGGGATCGCCGCATGACCGTTTACCCAACCAGCGGCTGGTCCGTCTTGTGGGTTCGTCTTCACGGGCGTCGGCGTCGATACAGCATCGGAGCCGCACGCAACCAGCATCAAGAGCGCGACCGAAAGCAGGGCAGAGGAGCTCATGGATTCACCGTATCCTTTGGTGCGATCGCGCCGCAACCGCTGCAGCGCGCTATCATGATGCGATGAGGTCCTTCCCGCGACGACGCCGCGTTTTTGCGTTCGTCGCCGTGATCGTGGCGAGCGCGTGCGGATCGCGAACAGGCTTGCTCGTCGAAGACACTCTCGAGGCAGGACCTCCTGTCATGGACGCTTCGGGCGACGCGCCTGTCGATGCGCGACGGGACGCGCTCGTCGACGCTCCGCACGACGCACCGTTCGAAGCGGGCCCCTTGGTCCACGGTTGCGCCGATGGTCATCGCGAAGGCTTCGTCGACGACATGAAGTATCCCAACGTCGCTGGCTGCGCGGGTGGTTGGAGTGTCCCTGGTGTGCTGCCGTTCAATCCAGGAAAAGCGCCGGCGTGTCCGACCGTCGCGACGTACGACACGGTCACCCCCGCGTGCGGCCGCGGAGGCGGTGACGATGGCGCCAATCCAAACGGCGCGGGTTGCGCGGTCGTGGACCTCTGCGAAGCGGGCTGGCACGTGTGCTCGAGCGCGGCAGACATCGCGAGTCACTCGCCCACAGGATGCGCGGGCGCGACCACGCCGAACGATCCGCCGATGTTCTTCGTGAGTCGTCAATCGAGCAATGGATGTGCGGTGTGCGCCACAGGCGTGCGCAACGATCCCGACTGCAACTCCGTGAGCTGCACGAAGGGCTGCGCGAACTCAGCGCGCACGTCCAATGACGTGTTCGGTTGCGGCAGTCTCGGCGCGGTCGGACCGTTCGTCGACTGCGCGCCTATCGATCGCTTCTCCAACAATCTATGCAACGACGTGGGCTCGAACTGGACGTGCAAGGACGACGGCTCTGGTCTCTGCGAGGCCTACGCGATCGTGCACAACGGCCCATCGTTCGGCGGTGCGCTCTGCTGTCGCGACTGACTGCGTCGCAGGGCTGCGCTCGGTCGTGCGGGTGTTTCACGTAGAAGAGTCTCGGGCGGAACGTTACGCGCCAGCCTCGTAAAACGAATGACGAGCAGGCGACCGCCACATGGTAAGGAGGACGTCTTGATGAAGAGTATGAATGGCACGCGCAATCTGGTCCTGACAGCACTCGTCGGGGTCTGCGTCACGCTCACGAGCCCCGCGCGTGACTCGATACAGGCGACTTCGCTGGTCGTTGCTTCGGGTTCACCGAGCGACGCGGTAGTCACCGCGCGCATGGCAAAGCTCCCACTGCGCTTCGAGGCGAACGCAGGGCAGTGGGACGAGCACGTTCGTTTCATCGCACGCCAGGGCGGCGCGACGTTGTTCATCACCGACGAAGGCATGACGATCAGTCTGCGCGACGTGAAAGCGTTGCCTCACGGCGTCTCGCGCGAAGAGGAAGATTCGGCTCGCGAGCAAGCGCTTGCAGAGGCGAAGACCGCAGCGGTAACGATCAAGCTGGTTGGCGCGAAGCCAGCAGCTCCTCATGGTGAGAAAGAACTCATCACCAAGAGCAACTTCTTCCTTGGGAACGACAAGACCAAGTGGCGAACGAACGTCCCCAATTACGGACAAGTGCGCGCAAAAGACTGGGCACCAGGCATCGACGTGGTGTGGCATGGAGGAGAGAACGGGCTCGAGTACGACGTCGAAGTCGCTGCCGGCGTGGACGCCAGAGAACTCTCATTCGAGATCGACGGAGCCGATCGGATCGACGTGGCCGAGGATGGCTCGCTCGAGATCGCGACCGCCGCCGGAGTGTTGTCACAGAGGTCGCTGAAGGTGATGCAGGACGGTCGAGAGCTGCGCACGCGGTATGTAGTGCGGGGAGGGAAGGGAGTAGGGTTTGCGGTGGATGGGTACGACGCGGCGAGTGCGCTGCTGATTGATCCGGTGCTCACGTACTCGACCTACCTCGGCGGTGGCGGCCAAGACGATGGTGTCGGCATCGCGATCGACTCCGCTGGCAGCGCGTACGTGACGGGGGCTACGGACTCCACAGATTTTCCGACCGCTAATCCGTATCAGGGCATGAACAGCGGCGGCGGCGGCGGCGACGTGTTCGTCACCAAGCTCAACGCCTCCGGCTCGGCGCTCACCTATTCCACCTACCTGGGCGGCAGTTCCACCGATCGTGGCCAAGGCATCGCGGTAGACGCAAGCGGAAACGCCTACGTGACGGGGCACACGCAGTCGACGAACTTTCCGAAGGCAAACGCGTACCAAGGCACGAGTGGCGGCGGCTTCGACGCGTTCGTCACTAAACTGAGCGCGTCTGGGTCGGTGCTCACCTATTCGACCTATCTGGGCGGCAGTGGCTTCGAGAGTGGCCAAGGCATCGCGGTCGACGGGAGCGGAAACGCCTACGCGATGGGGCACACGGGTTCGACGAACTTTCCGACCGCAAACGCGTACCAAGGCGCGAACGGCGGCGGCGGTAACTTCGACGTGTTCGTGACCAAGTTCAACGCCGCTGGCTCGGCGCTTACCTATTCGACCTACCTCGGTGGCAATAACGACGAGCAGGGCCAAGGCATCGCCGTTGACGGGAGCGGGAACGCTTACGTGACCGGGTCCACAATTTCGACGAACTTCCCTACCACGAGCGCCTACCAAGGCGCGTACGGCGGCGGCACCTACGACGCGTTCGTGACCAAGTTCAACGCCTCTGGCTCGGCGCTCACCTATTCGACCTACCTCGGTGGCAACAACGACGACGAGGGCCGAGGCATCGCGGTAGACGCGAGCGGAAACGCCTATGTGATCGGCTTCACAGCGTCGACGAACTTTCCGACCGCGGGCGCGTACCAAACTGTGAACGGTGGGGGCGGTAACTTCGACGCGTTCGTCACCAAGTTCAACGCCGCTGGCTCGGCGCTTGGCTACTCGACCTACCTTGGCGGCAGTCTCGGCGAACAGGGCCGAGGCATAGCGGTCGACGCTATGGGCGCTGCCTACGTGACGGGATACACGACCTCGACGAACTTCCCTACGGCAAGCCCAACCCAAAGCTACGCCGGCGGCACGGACGCGTTCGTCACCAAACTCAACCCGGCGGGTCTGGCACTCACCTATTCGACCTTCCTTGGCGGTGGAAACGCCGACATCGGCGAAAGCATCGCAGTCGACGGCAACGGGAACGCCTTCGTCACTGGGCGGACCTCCTCGGCAAACTTCCCTACAGCGAGTCCGTACCAGGCTGCGAGCAGCGGCATGGACGACGTGTTCATCGCCAAGTTCGCCGATCCGGAGCTTCCGGCAGGAACACCGTGCACCACCTCCGGACCATGCGCGTCAGGTCTCTCCTGCACCGACGGCGTCTGCTGCGGCCCGTGCACGGACCAATGCTCTGCGTGCGACGTCCTCGGGCACATAGGCACCTGCACTCCAGTGACCGGCGTACCTCACAATTCGCGAATGGCCTGCGCTGGAACGGGGGCGTGTGGGAGTTCGTGCGACGGTATGAATACCAAAGCCTGTACCTACGCAACGGCGAGCACCGTCTGCGCCTCGGCATGCTCGTCCGGCGTCGAGACCGACAGCAACTGCAACGGCAAAGGCGACTGCGCTGTTGGCGGGGCGCACTCGTGCAACAACCTCGTCTGCGCCGACGCCAAGGTCTGCAAGTCGAAGTGCGCGACAAACGTCGACTGCGCGGTGGGCTTCACTTGCGCGCCCGATGGGACCTGCGCTCCTGGCGGTGTTTGTACTGACGACCACACTTCCAAGGGTGCCGGCGTCTCGACGGACTGTACCCCGTACAAGTGCGACAGCTCCGGAACCTGCGCCAAGAAATGTATCTCAGTGGACGACTGCCTGTCTCCCACCGTCTGCAACACGAGCGGCCAGTGCGTTTCTGCATCGTCGGCCTCGAGCGGCGGTTGCAACACAGAGCCAGCGAGCTCGGCGCCGTGGTTCGTGCTCCTTGCGATGTTCGGCATTTCGCTCGTGCGGCTTCGGGTTCGAAGGGCGCGGCGATGACTCTCCGTCCTCTCAAATAGCAGTGCTTGCGGTCTGACGGGCCACGACTCGGCGAGCCAGTGCCGACCGCGGCCGTGAGCGAGTCATCCCCGCACCAGGGCCGACCGAGGCCTCGGTAATTGGCGAACGAACAAGCTCCGGAGCTTCGAGGCGAACGCGGGCAGGGAGATGCTCGCGTCCGATTCGTCGCGCGCCTCTGCTTGGTTGCTCAGCGCGGCTGCTTGACGATTCGCAAGTACGGCTTGAGCGTCTTGAAGCCATCGGGGTAAGCCTTCTTCGCGTCCTCGTCGGAGACGGACGGCACAATGATGACATCCTCGCCGCTCTTCCAGTTCGCAGGCGTCGCTACCTTGTGCTTGGCCGTGAGCTGGATCGAGTCGAGCACGCGCAAGATCTCGTCGAAGTTGCGACCCGTGGTCATCGGGTAGGTGAGCATCATCTTGAT
>JAYVXK010000987.1:0-3802 GCA_043785265.1 Myxococcales bacterium
CCGCAGTCTCGTGATCGCGGCCATCAGCAGAAACGTCCCAATTCCAGCCGTCGTTCCATTCCCACTGCTCGTCGAGCATCCGCCCGAATTGCTCGCGGCAGGAGCGACGACGCACTTGCCGGAGGGATCGCACACAGCAGGCGAGGAGCAGTCGTCGACTGAGTTGCAGGTCGACTTGCAGGTCCCGCTCGCAGGTCCGCTCGTATCGCATCGGTAGGGAGCGCAGTTGACGATCCTCCCGTCGGCGCTCTGCGACTCGTTTCCTACGCAGGCGGCCCCGGGCACGCACACACCTGCCTGGCACGCGAATCCTGTGACGCAATCTGGGGCCGTGGTGCATGCAGTCTTGCAGCGAGTCCCGTCGCACCGGTACTTGCCACACGACTTGGGAGTACCTGCGGTGCAGGCTCCATTGCCGTCGCATGTGTCGTTGGTTTCCGTGTCCGCGGTACATGTCGAGGTGCATACGGTTCCCACCCCGGCGTAAGCGCGACATGCTCCCTTGCCGTCGCACTGTCCATCGCGTTTGCACGTGGAGGGAAGATCAACAGGACATGCGTCCTTGTGCGGATTCTGGCCGTTGAGAGCAAATCCGCAGGTGCCGTCATCCTTCCCAGTCTGCTTCACCGAGGCTGCGCACGCTTGGCACAAGCCCGTGCAAGCTGTGTCGCAGCAAACGCCATCGACGCAGAAGCCGCTGCCGCAGTCGGAAGGTTTGGTGCATGGCGTGCCGCTCGCAGGCAGATCGTTGAACACATAGACTGCGCCTTGATTGGTGTTGGTGCCGACCTTCTTGTCGTAAGCTCCGACGAGCGCCGTGGTGCCAGAAATGGCGACCGAGGCGCCAAAGAGGTCAGACGCGGCACCGTCAGCGGCGGTGAGCCTTTGCTGCTGGGTCCAAGTCGTGCCGCTCTGCAGGAAGACGTAGGCGGCTCCTTGGTTCGAGATTGTGTTGATGGTCTTGTTGCGAGCACCGACGACCACCGTGCTACCAGCGAGGGCGACCGAGATGCCGAAGTAGTCGAGCGAGGCGCCGTCGCTCGCGGTGAGCCTTTGTTGCTCGGTCCAAGTGGTACCGCTTTGTACAAAGACGTAGGCGGCGCCTTGAGTAAAGTTTAGTCCGACAACCTTCCTGGCAGCCCCGATGATCGCGGTAGTCGGAGAGAGAGCCAGAGAAATGCCGAACTCGTCACTGTCTGCGGCGTCGCTCGCAGTGAGCCTTTGCTGTTGGGTCCAGGTCGTGCCGCTTTGGTTGAAGACGTAGACTGCGCCCTGTTGGGAGCCCGCTCCCACATTTTTGTATGGTGCCCCCACGAGGGCAACGCCTCCCGAGACCGCGACCGAACTACCGAAGTGGTCGAAGGAAGCATTGTCCTGCCCAATGAGTTTTTGCGTTTGGGTCCACGTGGTGCCGCTTCGCACGAAGACGTAGGCCGTGCCTTCGTAGGTGTAAGGACCCGCGATACTCCTCTCGGATGCCCCAACCACTGCTGTGCCACCCGAAACGGCTACAGAGACGGCGAAGCGGTCGTTTGCGGCACCGTCGCTGGCGATGAGCTTTTGTTGCTCGCTCCACGTGGTGCCGTTTTGCACGAAGACATAAGCCGCCCCTTGCGCAGTGTTGGCGCCGACAGTCTTATAGGAAGATCCAACTACCGCGGTGCCGCCGGAAACGGCGACAGAGTCACCGAAGAAATCGTTCGCGGCACCGTCGCTGGGTGTAAGAGTTTGCTGCAGCGTCCAGGTAGTACCGCTTTGCACGAAGACGTAAGCCGCGCCCTGATTGGTGTTTGCGCCAACCGTCTTGTCGTGCGCCCCCACGACCGCAGTCCCGCCTGAAACGGCAACCGACCAGCCAAAGGCGTCGCCTGACGCGCCGTTGCTGGTCGTCAGCTCTTGCAGTTGAAACCAAGCGAGGGGGTCCACTTCGACGGGGAATGCCGCGCCACGCGTATCGACATGAATCACGATCGCGCCGCTCGTTGCGCTCATCGTGGTTTCGAGCGACCTTCCCTTTGCGTCGTGAGCCGACGCGTCGGTATAGTGAATCGTGTCGTGCCCAGCCGCGTCGCGTAATTCGAGTCCATCCTTCCCATCGGCGACTGTCAAACCGGCAACTTTCACGCCGATGTCGAGCTGGCCGGTCGCACAGAGATCTTCTCTGAGCGTCCAGCCTTGCTCCAAACCGAGAGCGCCCTGAACATACCACTCGGTGAAGTGCTGGCTTCCCGCGCTCTTCTCCACATGCACGCGATTCTGATGGTTGGTCGCTTCGTGCGGATCGCCTGGTGTAGACCACGGGTCAGCCAAGCTGGAGACGTGCGGTCCGATCGTGCCCTTACATCCGATACGCGTCGTCTGTAAGTTGGCGCTCCAGGCCTCTCCCGCTCGTGACAGTGTGACCCCATCGCGGTCCACGTGAGCGCGCAACTGCGAGTCTGGATGCACGGTCTCCATTCCGCTGCCCGTGCGATGAAAGGCATAGGCTGGGTCGGTTGCGCTCTCCGCCTGCCTTGCGGAGACGTAGCTTGCACGCACTTGCTGTTCGGGAGTGGAAGCATAGGAAGGTGCGGAGGTGCTCGCGTCGGGGAGGTCTGCGCTACTCTGGTCTCGCGCACCGCAGCTCGTCGCCACGAGCATCCCGAAGAACCCGACAACCCAACCTAGACTTCGATTCATGATGCCTCCACTCGCGCTCGCTGATTTTGAGAGAGCCATGAGTGTCAAGGCGTCTTCCCGCGCGACCTGCGTCGCAGTCTCGTCATCACGCCCATCAAGAGCCACGCTGCAAAACCGGCAGGAATCGAGCCTCCGGCGCCATCCACAGAACATCCGCTCGAATCGCTCGCCGCAGGTCGAACGCATTTGCCGGAGGGATTGCACGTGGCTGGCGCAACGCAGTCATCGACCGAGTTGCAGGTCGACTTGCAGGTCCCGTTCGTATCGCATTGATAGGGAGCGCAAACGACGACCTTGCCATCGGCGGTGTGTGACTCGTCGCCAACACAAGCGGCACCAGGAACACACAGGCCTGCTTGGCACGCAAGTCCGGCCGCGCAATCCGTGCCCACTGTGCAAGTTGTCTTGCAGCGCGTTGGGTCGCACGCGTACTTGCCGCAAGACTTGGGCGCGCCTGCTGCACATGACCCACTTCCGTTGCACGTACTGGTAGTTTCCCGGTCGCCGACGCAGACCGAACCGCATGTCGTCCCCGCCGCGGCGTTGAGGCGACACTGTCCTTTGCCGTCGCACAGCCCGTCACTCTTGCAAGGGGTGGAAGGTTCGACAGGGCACGAATCTTTGTGCGGGTTGGTGAGGTCGAGGGCTGGACCGCATGTACCGTCGTCCTTCCCAGTCTGCTTTACAGAGGCCGCGCAGGCTTGGCAGAGCGCCGTGCACGCCGTGTCGCAGCAAACCGCGTCGACGCAAAAGTTGCTGCCGCAGTCGGAAGGTTTGGTGCACTGCGTGCCGTTCGAGGCTCCCAAGATGAACAAGTACGCGGCGCCTTGGAGAGCGTTCTTGCCGGCCGATCCGATGGGCACGATGCCGCCGGAGACAGCCACCGCGGAGCCAAAATTGGAGTATACGGCGGCGTCGCTGGCGCTGAGCTTTTGCTGCTGGGTCCAGGTGCTGTTGCTTCGCGCGAAGACATAGGCCCCACCTTGGGCGGCGCTTGTGTTGATGGAACCCGCGACCACGGTATCGCCCGAAACGGCGACCGACCAACCGAAGAGGTCCGACGCGAGGCCGTCGCTCGGTGTGAGCTCCTGTTGCTGGGTCCATGTGGTGCCGTTTTGCACGA
>JAYVXK010000988.1:0-3797 GCA_043785265.1 Myxococcales bacterium
CACGATCCCGATCTGCTGATCCTCGACGAACCCATGAGCGGACTCGATCCGGTGGGCCGCAAAGACGTAGCCGATCTCATCGTCGAAGAACGCGAGCGCGGCAAAACGGTGTTCTTTTCTACTCACATTTTGTCGGACGTAGAGACTCTCTGCGATCGCGTGTGCATCTTGCGCAAAGGCGAAGTGGCGCTTGCCGGCAAGCTCACCGATTTACTCGACCAGCAGAGTCGACACGTGGAGATCGCTCTCGACGGCGTGACGCCTACATTGGAGGCTGCACTCATCGAGCGCGGCTTTTTGGGCAAGACCAAGGGCGTCGGCTTCGTGGTCGAGGTGAGCGACAGTCAGGTGCGAGATGTGGTGAGTGCTGCCTATGCGGCGAACGCACGGGTGGTGAGTGTGATCCCCAAGCGGGAGACTCTCGAAAAGATTTTTGCGCGCGCCCTGTAAAGCAGCTCCAATCATGCACTGCGCGGTCGATTGTCGTGGCGCAGCTGCGAGGGCCAAGCGATCATGATGCCAATATGCGTGCACCGATCGTTGGCAGTCTGGTTTTCGCGTTTGCGGCGGTGATCGCGTCCGCCTGCAACACTGCTCCGCCGGTCTCGTTCGACACGACGTCGTTCACGTCGAGCGCAATCCAGAATGGGTCAGTCGACACGGGACACCCCTATGCAGTGGGTGTTTGCGCAGGAAACGGCCCTGGCGCGTGCAACGAACTTTGCTCGGGCACACTCATCGCGCCGAACGTTGTGCTCACTGCGCGTCACTGCATTGACTCCGTGCCGAACCCGAACGCGGTCAACTGCCAGACGGACAGCTTCGGTGGGCAAATCGCTAATCAGTATTGGGTGACTACCTATTATCAATTGCTGCAGAGTTCGCAGGGCTGGCACCAAGTCATTGGTGTCACGTTTCCGCCCAACAAATTCATTTGCGGCAACGATCTGGCGATCCTCGAACTCGCCAACAACGTGAGCCCCGGCGAAGCGACACCGGTCGAACCCGTCGGCCAATACCCGATGACCGATCACGTGCGATACAAGACGACGCAGACGGCGATTGGCTTCGGAAAAACCAGCGTGAGCATCAACGACGCCGGCACACGCCACATCTTGCAGAGCATCAAAGTCGTGTGCATTCCCGGCGACAAAGTCATCGACTGCGGCGTGCTCGATCCCAAAACGCTCGACGCCAACGAATATGTCGCGGGGGATGGAACGTGCCCCGGCGACTCTGGGTCGGGCGGCTACGAGCAAACACACTTCAACGCCAATACCCCAGTATCGATGGGCGTCTTGTCTCGCGGCGGCCAGAGCGGCAACAACTGCGTGGGCAGCGTCTACACGCGCACAGACGTCTGGCACGCACTCATTGTGCAAGCCGTCACCAAAGCCGCTGCAGATGGTGGCTACGCGGTTCCTGCATGGACGCAACCGGCGCCGCCCGAGCCCGACGCGAGCTTGCCACCAGACTCATCGGTGATCACCAAGGACGGCAGCGTTCCTCAAAAGACGCCGCTCGGCGGAACGTGCAACTCGGCCAATGATTGCGTGTCGAACGACTGCGAGTCTTTCGACGACGGCGTGACCTTCGTGTGCACGCAAGCATGCAACGCGACGACCGCATGCCCGAGCAACTTCACTTGTGACCGCGGCTTCTGTCGATCGGGCACTGTAGACGCAGGTCCTCCCGCGACGAGCACAGTTTCGGAGACGAGCGGTTGCACGACGAATGGATCCGGCGGCAATTGGGGCGCGATCGTGATCGGCGCGCTTGCCGTCATGGCTGGCACCCGCCGCAAGAAGAAGAGCCTTTAGTCCTCCCTAGAGAGGAGTCGCCACGAAGGGCGAAGCGGACGGCGGCTTGTCGTTGGGTGTCGGGTTCGGCAGAGGCGCTGTGCGAGAGGGCGGCGTGCGGACGGGCGTCATTCCTTGGTCTGCTCGCCACGCCGAATACACGCGCATGAGATCGTCGGCGAACATCTGCCCGACATAGGCATAGCCATCGCGTGTAAGATGCACGTGATCTTTTTGAGCGCGCGGCGGTGTCTCTTCTACCCAATTCGCGATGGTGCCGTTGCCGCCCATCACCTTGTATTGATCATAAAATGCGCAGCCTGCCGCCTGTGCGATCGCGCGCTCCATCTCGGCGACTTGCTCGAGTTTGGGCGAGGTCATCCAGCCGGTGTTGGTCTCGACCGCGCGATCAGGCGGCCCCAGCAACAAACACGAAGCGCTGGGGACTGCGCGCGCCACGCGACCGAGCACATCAACGAGTTGTCGCTCGAAGGTGTCGAGCGAGCCGTCATCTGCGGACTCGTTGGTGCCATAAGCGAGCACCACGAGATCAGGCGATTGATGCTGCAATTGTTCGGCGAAATGTTGCTCGTTCCATTGCAGCAGCGTGGAGGCCCGCGCTCCATTGATGCCAAGCGCGTCCCACACCAAACCGAGCTGCGCGCGATCGAGCGTGACGCCATACAAGCGAACATCCCCATCACCCAGCGCTTGTACTTCGAGATGATGCGGCCCCTCAGCCACCGTCACTGACTTGAACGCCGAGGCGTTGGCTTTGCCTTTGGTCGAGATCTTGAGCACGCTCGTGTTGTCGACGAACAGTTCGAGCGTGCCGCCCTGCGGTTGCTCGAGATACGCGACCTCGACTTGCGATGTTGGTGCCGCGATGTCTGCCCATGCGCGCGCGTTCTTCTTGCTGGTGACCAAACACACGCCGCCGATGCCATAACAGCCGTCGCCCACGAATTTGCCGTGATCGAACTTGCCGTGTTCGGACGACCAGTCTTTGGTCATGCCTGGCAACTTGAGACCATCTTGGATGTACGTCTTCCACGGTCGACCCACTTCGACGAAGCCGCGACCGCCATCGCCAAAACGACCTTGCAGCGCGCGACGCACAGTCCCGGATTCGAGATCAGCTGCAGTGTGTGAGTCACCGAATTGCACGACGCGTACATCGTCCTTCGCGCCGCCGTCATCCAAGCGCGCGAGTGCCTCGAACCAATGCTTGAGAGTGGACGCGTTCTCCAACGGGCCAGACGTGATCGCGACAGACGCATGCGCGTCCGGCGCCTCCGCGAGGGCGATCTGCGTGAGCGCCGGGACGGGCGACGTCTCCGGATCTTTGATCCCCTTCTCGGAGAATGCGCCTGACTGGCCACACGCGAGAAACGCGCTCGCGACAACCAGGAGAGGACGAAGGCGCGACACGACTCCTTTACCGAAGCACACTTTGGTCAAACACGCGAATTTTGGCCTTAGATCGCGGCGGTAGACGGGACATGCAGTGCTAGTCTCTCGGCCGAAAATGGATCTGGGGTACCAAATGAGAGTGGCGCTGGTCGCCGCGTGGATCGCGCTGCAAGCTGCCCTCGTTCTCACGGGCAGCAAGCGCGCAGATGCGGCGTTCGCGTTTCGTATGTTTCCAGAGTCGTCGACGATCTCCATTTCGCTCTCGCGCGAGCTCGCCACAGGAGTGACCGTGCCGATCGAAGAGGGCCGTTGGGTAGGTCACGATGCACAGGGAGTTCCGCACGATTTGGCATGGTCCAATCGCGTCAAGGATCCGATCCTGTCGTCGTTGGGTCAGGCCAACAACGCCTCGTATGGAGTCGATGCACAGCTCTCTCGACTACAAGCCGCCCTCGACGACGTGTCCCTCCACCTCGAAGGCGACGCAGAAACACGTGCCATCATCGCCACGGTGACAGTTCGCAAGAACGGACACGACCCCTACGTGGTGGCCCTCACCAGCAAGAAACGGCCCTGAAGTGCAAA
>JAYVXK010000989.1:0-12070 GCA_043785265.1 Myxococcales bacterium
AAGGCGCTCACCCAACGTGGGTGGCTACGACGAGAACTGGGAGGATGGTGCTAGGTGAATGAAGGACTCTCAACTGCTCATCAACCCTGGCGCGTCACAAGAGAACCATGGGCACGCCGCTTGGGACCTGCCCGTGAAACGCTTGGCACTGGTCGCAATGAACACCACTCTGGTGCTCATCGTGGCTTGTGCCCACTGCTCGGAGCCCTCGGGCACCTTCGCAGATGCGAGTGGCGATCGAGACATCTCTGTTCCGACCGATGCCAATCGCAGAGATACCTCGTGGTGGGACGGCGCGCAGATTTCAGACTGGCCCGGCTGGCGACGTTACACAGAGGTTGATCCCAACTGTGTTTTGGACATCGCGATCGATCCCAAAGCAGTCGTGCCTCCCTGGAAATTCGTCCCTTGCGAAATTCCCCAGGTAGGCTGCCAGCAACTCGATGGGATCAATTGGCAGACCGACGGGATTACACCAGCGATCTCTGGCGTAAACATAACGGGCGCGGGAAAGTACTTCGCTCTCGCGCGTCGCATTACACAATTTCTCATGGAGCAAGACTATTGGGACATCGGCACCGGCGAGCCGATCTTCGCAACGCGCTTGGACCTCCATTCTACGTGCGACGCGGGCGTCTATTTTGGCGCCACAAAGGTCACCGTTATCAGCACCATCTATCATGACCCGCTGACAACGCTCACCAGCACTGGTCCGAATTCCGTGCTCCCCCCCAGCGCGCCGTTTGTTCCTCTTCTCCCACGGCCTGAGACGCAAACGCGAATCATCGAAACACTTGGTGCCTCGGACACAACACTGCTCTTCGACTTGCAGACGGTGGGACTGGTTGGACGCGGAACGCCTGGAGCTTCGAATTACATTTTGACGTCGGTAGGCGCACGGTTGATCGCTGCCCAGGTGCATGGCGACGACATCATCGCGGAGGAAGAGAAGGGCCCGGACGGGTATGCGCGTTTTGATCGCGTCAATCCTGACGGGACCATCACTCTGCTGCGCGCAAAGCCACAGACCCGAGTCTCAGCAGTCGCGATGGACGACGGCAACATCGCATGGGTAGAGGCATGGGGAGGCTCACCCTCCACTCCTCAGTTGGCACCCCATATCGCCGTTTGGAGTGCGCCTTATACGGTCGATCCAAACCTACTTACGACGACTGCCAAAAAGGCCGCCGACTGGGATGGCGTCACACAATTGATTCCAACGTCGACCAACGTCATCGTCTCCAATGGGATCTACGGCTTTCTCGCCGAGGACGGCATCAACCTGACTCGCCTCTCCGATGGGAAGACCAAGATTGTCCCACGGCTGTCGAATGTTGCGTATGGCTATCCCGTCTACGCGACCGATACCGACGTATGGGCGATTGCCATCGAGCAGGTGCTTCCCAATCGCCGACTCTTCGAGCGCATTTCCTTCGGTGGATTCTGAGACAATGATGCGGTCGTGATGGCTAGGCGGCAGTGCACGGATGCCCATCGAATAGACCCAAACTCGCTTGTGGCGGCAGCAGTGCTTGCTTGTACAGCGAATTGGGGCGGAGGCCATGGGTGAGACCTGTGCTTGGTTGTTGTTGCTGTTGGGGTGCGCGTCATTCCAGAAGGATTTGACGGTTCCACAGGTATCGCCGGGATGCGGCAGAACGTGCGCTCTTGGAGACCTTCGCCCGCCATATCGCGCGGCTTGATCTCCATTACGCGTACTTGCTCGCGCCGTCACCCCAGTACGATTCGTAGACGTGCTCGTACACCGCTTCCAGCGCGGCTTCGAACTTGAGCTCGTCGTAGACGTCGGGAAGGTCCTTGAGCGTCGTCTTGATCGCGACGCGCACTGCGGCGCGCTTCATCTGGCTCTTTCGCCAGTCGATCGCGAGCTTTCCCGCGAGCACCTTTGGCATGCTCTCGGCGATCGCCTTCACGACAGCGCGCTCCTTCTTGGAGAGTTTATCGACCACACCGGCGAGCAGATCGAACATCGCGAGCTGCTCGTCGGACACGCCCTCGACGCCGGCGCGCTTCTCCTCGGCCTCCATCTTCTTGACGAAGGCGAGGAGCTGATCGAAGAACTCGCTGACCGTGTAGGCACCCTCGTTGTACTCGCTGATGAGCGCGTCGAGCTGGTCGCGGAGCGACTTGCGGGTCGGGTTCACGCGGACCATCTCGCCGACGCGGCGTGAGGCCGCCGCGGTGAGCGCGCCTGCGGTGCTCGCTTTCGTCTTGGCCTGTTTGAAGTATCGAGCGAGCGCGTCGAAGTCGACTTCTCCGAGATGAACCAGCCCCGCGCTCGTGTCGATGGTGCCGGTGGCTGCGATCGAGTCGTCGAGCAGCTTGTCGACTTTCTCCATGACTTTGGAAATGTCGACAGGCTCCTCGAGTCCGCGGATACCGCGAGCAAGATCCAGCAGCACGCCCCAATCAAGCGACAGCTCGGTCTTGCGTTCGTCTAGGCCAAGCGCGCGATAGACGCGGTCCGCCTGGGTCGCGTAGCCGAGGTACTTCTTCTTCGTCTCTTCTGGGTGGATCAGCTTGTCGACGCCGTTCTTGAGCGCGCCGATGCGCGTGAATCCTGTCATCGTGCGCATCGCGTCGACGTCCACGCCGAGCGTCGTGCAGAACTTCTTTGCGTCGCGAATGAGCGCCTTCAGCTCCTCGAGCTGAACCTCTTTCGGCTGCACTGGGCTGTCGCCCGCTCGCACATCACCGCCAGTGCCTGCGCCGTAGATCGCGAGCGCCTTCTGCAGATTGCGGAACACGCCGATGTAGTCGACGATCAGGCCGTTGACCTTGCCCTCGAACACGCGGTTGGCGCGGGCGATCGCCTGCATGAGCGTGTGGTTGCGCATCGGCTTGTCGAGATAGACCGCGCCGCAGCTCGGCACGTCGAACCCGGTCATCCACATCGCGCACACGAACACGAGGCCGAGCGGGTCCTTCGGATCTTTGAACTTGGTGTCGAGGTCCTCCTTCCCCATGCGCGCGCGATGAGGCGTGATGTTTAGCCCTTTCTCCTTGAAGTCTTCGACCTCGTTCTGCGCCTGCGACACGACCACGGCCATGTCGAGCCGCTTCATGAACTCGGCGACGGCCAGGAGCTTGGCGCGCTTCTCGGCGTGCTCGGGCGCGTACTTCGCGGGGAGCAGCTGGGCTTCGACAGCCGACAACTTCTTCGCCCACTCCGCTTTCACCTTGTCGTGCATGCGCACCGCAGTGACCTTGTCGATCGCGACGACCATGCCCTTGGTGCCGCCGGGTCGCTCGGTCTCGGTGTTGAGCCCGATGAAGTGCGCGACGATGTCTGCCGCGATCGTGTCGAGGCGGTCGTCGCGCGTGATGAGGTGGTACTGCTTGCTGAACTGCTGCTCGACCTTCGCTTCCTGCGCGTCGTCGAGGTCCGCCTCTTCGATGACTGCTGCGAGGTCGCTCTCGAGGTCTTCGTTGGTGAGCTGCAGCTCTGGGATGCGCGCCTCGTAGTAGAGGGGCACCGTGGCGTTGTCCTCGATCGCTTGGCGGAAGTTGTAGACGCTGACGTAGTCGCCGAACACCTCACGCGTCCGTTCTTCTCCCGCCATGAGCGGCGTACCCGTGAAGCCGATGAAGGCAGCGTTTGGAAGCGCCTGGCGCATGTTGAGCGCGAACGAGTCGTACTGCGACCGGTGTGCTTCGTCGGCGATGACGATGATGTCGCTCCGATCCGAGAGCTTCGGATACTTGCCACCCTTCACGTCCGTCCGGAACTTCTGGATGAGCGTGAAGACGTAGCGGTGGTCTTCGGTCAAGAGTCGCTTGAGATGGTCACTGCTCGTGGCTTGGACGTTCTTGTCTTTGACGGCGCCGCACGCTGCGAACGTCTTGTAGATCTGGTCGTCGAGATCCTCGCGGTCGGTGATCACGACGAACGTCCAGTTGCCTGGCAGGCGACGCAAGATCTTCTGCGAGAAGAAGACCATCGAGAACGACTTGCCAGAGCCCTGCGTGTGCCAGAACACACCGAGCCGTCGACGGGCGGCGAGCGCCTCTTGACTCGCGGCGGGCGTCGCGGCCATCTGATACTTGCGCACAGCCGCGATGGCGTTGTTCACGCCGAGGAACTGGTGATTCTGTCCGACGATCTTCGCGACCGATGATTTCTGCTCCGAGAACAGCGTGAAGTTCTCGACGAGATCGAGCAGACGCTCCTTGTCGCACACGCCACGGATCATCGTCTCGAGGCTGACGGTCGCGGGCTCGTCCTCGCGCGCGATGCGCTTCCACTCTTTGAAGTGCTCCCAACTCCCCGTGACGCTGCCGATGCGCGACTCGAACCCGTTGGACAGCACGACGACACCGTTGAACCAAAAGAGCTGCGGGATCGTCGTGAGGTAGTCGGTGTAGTTCTCGCGGTACGCGTTCTCGATGTTCTTGTGCAGCCCCTTGAGCTCGATGAACACGAGCGGCAGCCCGTTGACGAACCCAACGAGGTCCGCGCGGCGTTGGTAGACGTCGCCTTGCATCCAGAGCTGCTGCGTCATCAAGAAGTCGTTGGCAGCAGGGTTCTCCCAATCGATCACGCGCACGGTGACGTCTTGCAGGCCTTCGTCGCCATCGGGAGACGGCGCTCGGACCTTCACGCCGTGCTTAAGGAGCGCGTACACGTCGCGGTTGGCGGCGACGACACTCCCCATCGCCGACCGGTCGCGCGCGATCTGTTCGATGGCCTGTTCGATGGCTTCAGCGGAGAGCGTAGGGTTTAGCTTCTCGAGGGCGGCACGAAGGCGGCGGAGCAAGACGGCGTCGCTCTTGGTCTCGCGTCCCAACGAGCCCTTCTCGCCGAACCGCTCGTAGATGACGTTGACGACGTTCCACCCGAGTTCCGCGAAGACCTCGAGCGCGGCCTCTTCGATCTCCGCCTCGAGCGTGCCCGCACCCACGCGGGGATCCTACACGATTCGCCAAGTCGGGCAGAAATGCCGACCTTCATAGGTTTGGTGGTATGGTGAAGCCGTTGACGCCGAGGCTCAAAGATCCCCCGATCGTAGAGGTCGTGTGCGGCTTCTTTTTTTCGCCGTTGCCCGGGTTGGACCCTCTGATGGTCGGCAAGTATTGGGCTGAGCAGAAGGAGAAGAGCGGTTACAAGAACCGGCAGCTGCAGCCGCCCGTCACCGATCGACCCGGTCTGACCTTCGCGGACGGCGTGGCCCCTGTGCGGTCGATGTTAATCAGCGACACGGACGAGTACGTGCTGCAGATCCAGCCCGACCGCTTCTACTTCAACTGGCGTCGTCGCGAGGGTCACCACTACCCACACTTCAACGACTACAAAGAGGGCGAAGGAGTTCTCACGAAGGGTCTCCGCGAGTTCGCTAAGCTCGTCGACTGCTGTGCTCGCCCACAGCGCCGACCACGCCCGCTCGACACGTTTCGACGCACCGACGCGGGCATGGCCAGTGGCGTGGTGGGTGGCCCGCCGCAAAGAGCGTATCGAACCGCTGTCTCGGGTACACTCGCGAGCATCACATCATGACGATTTCGCGGGAGCCGGTCCTTAATCAGGTTGTCGTTGACGTGCAATACGCGCGCGGGATGGTGTATCTCGACAAGTGCGGAAGCCTGCTGTTGAAGCTTGAGGACGCGCTGGGAAAACCCTTTCAGGGGACCGTTCCCCAAATGCACCAGGCAGAGCTTCACAGCACAGCGGAACGCCTCGTTGTGACTTATGGCGCAAAGAATTTCAGCACGACCCAGGCATGGATCGAGACCTCCGCTCGCGTAGAGCACGTAGCCCCGGCGGCCTGGGAGCTCGTCGCGGAAGCGCTCGACGTGGGGAGAGCGGTTACCCGTTGCGGCGTTCGCTTCATATTCTTGTGGAAGACAGAGAGCATAGCCGAAGCACAGAACGCGCTCACGAAAGCACGGTTTCTCTCAGTCTCGCCAGACTGGGCCGCACTCGTTGGGGAAGGGACGCCCAGCGCGTGGACGATTGTCGTCGAGGATAGGCGGGGCAAGTTGCGGCTGACGATGGATGCGCTTGAAATAAACGTGCAAGGTGGACTGCCCCAAGACCTCGCAACGATGGTCCCCGAAACCGCGCTCATGCTTGACCTTGATCACATCCACCCAGGGAAGGCACCATTTCCTCTTCCACGAGGTGCGCTCAAGGATTTCATCCGCGGTGCCTGGCAACGGAGCAAAGAAGCGGCTACGACCATGAGGAAGCAACTCGGAGTCGACCTTGGCGAATGACAGCACTCCTACCAGGACCGTTGAGCCCGATCGCTCCACGCCGCAAGCCACGCTGAGGGCAGCGACAGACCTGACAGGTGCGGAGTACCAACTAGGGATGGCAACACTGAGTGTCGTCGTAAGCACGAACGCTGCAGCGAGCGCCGACCGTGAAGCGATCCTCGAATCGCTGTACCAAGAGCGTCGAAAATACACGCAGGCAAAACGTCTGGGTGAAATGGTGCAGGGAGACGAGGCGTACCTGGCTGAACTCAATCAGTACATCGATCGCTGGGAAGCGGACGAGACTCGCTCCAATCGTTCCGACGACGTTTGGGAACGGCTCGAAGCCTTGGCAGCCTCGATGCTCGCTGTGCAGGCGAAGGTCGAGCGGAATCAGAAGTGACTGGGGTCGTCACGGCGGCTGGGCCGCAGTACAGCAACGCACCGATCAGGCGCTCACACAAACCCCCGAAGGCACGCCCCTTTGCTGAGTATCGAAACTGCCTTCGATTCGAGTTCGCGTACACGTGCGCATACTGTTTAGCAAGCGAGCGCGAGGTGGGGCCGAGCGACAAATATGGCGGGTTCGAGATCGAGCACTTCAAGCCAAGAGGGGTGCGCCAATTCCGGAACCTGCGCTGTTACTATCCCAACTTGCTTTGGGCTTGCCATGCATGCAATCGAGCAAAAAGCGACACTTGGCCAAGCGTGCGTGAACTAGCCAATGGTGTGCGGTTCATCGATCCTTGCGTTGAACCACTGGGCAAGTACCTGTCGATCAGGGGCGACAAGGTCGTGGCGCTCACCAGCAACCCTGCGGGGCAATACATGATCGATGAAGTGAATCTTAACTCTGCGCAGCATGTTCAGCGGCGGCAGCGCCGCCAAAAACTTGCGCGCAACTTTGCCTTGCTCGAAGCCACGGCGGAGACCCTGCGACGACGAATCAAGCCTGGAATGTCGGACGAGGCTGAAACGCTCGCGGAGTTGGATACGCTGACGCGAGCCCTGAACGATCTACGCTTGACACAAGGTGTCCCGCCTTCGCCACCGTGGGATGCACCAACGGACTGTCGCTGCGCGTCGCGATAAGCTACCTCACGACCAAAGTCGAGGATCAGAGGGGCAACATCTTACAGTTCCCATCCCCCGAGGGATTGAGCGGCGGGCCGGTCGTTGCTCCCGAAGGAGACGGCATCCTGGTCGGACTCGTTCGCAGCGCGATGCCATTTCTGAATGGGTGGGCTCAATGGTGTGAACCGGCAGCGGAGGCCGTGCGGCTGCTCGTTGACCACGAGGATTCAGCGGTCGCTGCGGCGGCGCGTCACGTCTGCGAACGGTACGACGATGACCGCGCTACGGCGCTGCGAGATCAACCGAAACCTCCCCCGAGATAAGGCGCGGAACCAGAACGTCGCGCGCCGACCGAAGTTTTCCGGACGCGGTCGCGAGCGTCTTGGCTTGAGTTAACAAGCCATCGGCAATTCCTCGAAGCGCAGGAGTAAAGGTTTTGGTGGCGCGACGAAGGGGAGCCTGGCGCGGCAGCACGGCAGCATCGTTGTTTAGAAACTTCTTCGAGACGATCGACGGCGATACGTGAGCGCTCTCGCCCAGGTTCCATCTGCGTCGCGATCAGCGGCCACCAACCGTCAGGCGGTGGATTGGGACGTCGTCAGAAGCTAGCCCGAGAATCCACTTAGAGGATGGGGAAGAAAGGCGTAGACCTCGACGATGCCGCTAGCGCTAGCCACATTCGTTGAAAGACCTCTCTCGGTCGCCGCTTCGCTCGATAAAGGCGAGTGTGGGGGCGGCTATCTCGAAGCCTGCGTGATCATCTCCAGCCTCATCAGTGGCATCGCATCACTCGTGTGGCCCGGCGAGCGCATCGACCGCAAGCGCTTCGTGGAGGCATGGCAGCGGTTCTCCGGAACGCCGGAAGCCTACCGTGTCAGCCTGCCGCTCCTCACTCGATCGCTTCTTCCCACCCGACGCACCGAAGCCATGGCGCTGCAACAACTTCGTGGCGGCATGTTCGGGGCTGGGTACGGCGCACGCGTGGTAACTGGCGAGGACGTTGACGTTGATGAGGCCACGGTGATCGGGACCTGCCCCACCGTCGGACGACAGGAGGTACGCGCCCACACCTACCCAGCGCTGTTCTACGAGCACTTCCGGTGCGCGCTGGTTCACGAATATGAGTTCGGCACCAGCGCAAGCGCATGGCCAATGACGGCGCGGGAGGCCGACGTGAGCTACTTCAACGACATCTCGCACGGGCGCAAGATCCACTTCCATGTCCCGTGGCTTATCACCGTCACCCGCACCCTTGCCTCTGGTGCCGACCAAGCGATGGCCGCTGGAGCGGTGGCACTCCCCGCCGCGTGGTGGGTTGATGGATGAGAAAGGATGGGGGGCGTGAATAACAACAGACCGAATCCTCGTGTCGAGCGGCGTGAGCACTTTGAGGGTGAACAGGGCTGGCCGACGTATCGGCTCTCATTCGAGCTGGTCGTCTGCGCCGAAAAGCTGTTGCGGCAGGCGCTCCACGATCGGGAGACCAAGGTCTATCGGATCGCAAGGACGCACTACACGCCGTCTGCAATCGGCGCGATTGTCATGGTGACGAACGCACTCGACGCGTTTCTGAACGAGGTCTGTGCCTATCGAGACCGCCGCCCGCTTGCCACTCAGCCGCTCGCCGCAAAACTGCGAGCACTTGCACCCAGGTTCGACGGTCGCGCCGTGGATCTGCTCGGACTTGCGAGGAACGAGATCGCCCACTACCTGCCTCGTTCTCTACCCGACGAGGGTCACCTCGCCGACGCTTTGGCGGAATGGGGTCGGCTGGGGCTCCTGATGATCACGCCGACGACCAGGTCATGGGTCCTACCGCAGCGCCTCGCGAGCTATGCGCTTGCCCTCTGGGCATTTGAGGTCGTGGAGTCGGCGATCCAAGCCGTCGTCGGTGCGTCGACGCCCGACCAGTGGCTGTCCACCTCCATGGCGCAGAACTTTTCGCTGTTTCGTGGTTGGGCATGCCCAATCGACCAGTTGCCCGAATACGACCGCCTTCACGCACTCACGCTCACGGAGACGTGAGCCTCGCGTTTGCGCACATGTCCGTCTTGTTCCCTTGGGGCTCGGGTCCCGGCGCGCTCGCGAGATTGAAGATCGTCACCAGCTGCGTGCGGGAGAAGAAGGCGGCTAGCGTCTCGGACACGATCGCGATGACTGGCGTCGGCACGCGATGCTCCTTCTCCTTTTCGAACATCATCGAGCGACCTCACGGACCGAAACCTCCCCAGAGATGAGACGAGGAAGAAGCAGATCGCGTGTCGTGCGAAGTACGCGCTGTTTCGTCAGGAGCACCTCCGCAGATTCGAGCCACGGCTCAACCATCTTGTCGAACCGGCGTTGGAGTTCGCGCGGAGGCAGCAAGATCGATGTTTCTGCGATGCGAGTGCGGGCAAGCTCGGTCTGCCCAGTGGCGCCGGCGCCCTGCGCCTCGAAGTACGACTCCTTCGCCATCAGCGTTTGGCCCCAGTAGTGCGGTGCGATCGCGGAGTTGGGCCGCACGATAGTCACGTGCGTGTCGACCGTGCATGCCTCAAGATCACGAAGCACTTGAGCGACACGACCAAGCGTTCCCACTCCCGTCGAGTTGATCAACACGTCGAACGCGCGGATGTATTTGTTGGGCGGCACTTTGGTTTGGTGTTGACGAGCCGGTTCGAGTGATATCCGCTGATCGCGAATGCACTTCTGGTTCACGACGACTTCCGCACCGTCTTCGGCGTACTTCGGCGAGACGCCGCGGCTGATGAACGTGGCCGCGCCACCGAGCGTCCCAACGGTCCACTCGCTCGGGATTCGGTCTTCGCCCTGTCCTAGGAACCGCGCCTTGCCGTGCCCTGGGAACCTGAACTCGACGAACCACTCGCGGTACAGCGAGCGCGCCATCTCCTCGAGGACCTGGATGCGCCTGGTGTTGTTCTCGATGAGGTCGTCGTAGGCGGAGAGGACATCCGCGATGCGGCGCTGCGCCGCGAGGGTGGGTACTCTGACCGGAAAGCTCTTGATGATCTTGGCGCTAAGGTTTCGCTGTGCACCGCCAAGAGCGAGGCTCACGATCGCCTTGCGATGGTGGCTGACCAGATAGAGGAGGAAGCGCGGCTCGCAACGACGGCCGTCCGGAATCAGGGCGCAGCACGCTTGGTTGCACGTCGCAGGTTGACGAAGAATCGCAGAGCTGCCGATGGTTCGGCCATCGCCGTACATGGCCAGGAGAACCGTGTTTGAAGGCAGCAGTTTGGCGCCCGAAGCAGCAACCGCGTCTTCAGTGATGCTCTCGCCTGAGCGATCGATATACCAGCCAGTAAGCTCCGCTGACTTGAACCAAGGCACACTCCCGTCGAAGAACTCCTTTTTGGAGCGAGATGGCGTTCCACCGCTGGTGATTCTCTCGCAGAGTTGTTCGAGGGTCGTCGGGGTCATGTTCCATCCAGCAAGCTCGCAACAGACTCGGCGATCCTGACCTCAAGGTCCCTTGCCTCGCCGTTCAGGCGCTCAAGCTCCTCGTTCAGCTCTTCGAGCTTCTCCTTGAAGTCGAACGTGTCCGCTTCACGCTCGGCGACTCCAACGTACCGACCAGGGTTCAGGCTCCAGCCCTGCGCTCCGATCTCCTTCACCGATACAAGCTTGCAGAGCCCCGCGACATCCGCGTACTTGGTCTTCGCGAACTGCTCCTTGAGCATCTTGCCGCCGTGCCGGTTCTCGACGGGTTGCCCGCGATAGAGACGCACGATGTTCGCGAGGTACTCGCCCTGCTCGGGTGTGAAGTCGCGGTGCGCGCGGTCGACCTGGCGGAACACGTGGCGCGCGTCGATGAAGAGCACCTTGTCTTTGCGTTCGGTCTTCGTCTTGCCCTTGTCGAGGAACCACAACGTGACGGGCAGCGTGACCGTGTAGAAGAAGTTCCCGCTGAGTGTGACCATCACGTCAACCGCGCCGGACTCGATCAGCTTCTTGCGGATCTCGAGCTCGCTGCCGCGTGCGTCGCTCGCGCTGTTGGCCATGACGAAGCCGGCGCGCCCCTTGTCGCCGAGGGCAGAGTAGAAGAGCTGAATCCAGAGGTAGTTCGCGTTGTCCGTGCTCGGCATGCCGAACGGGAAGCGCTTCTTGTCGTCCTTGATGCGCTCCTTGTCGACGGCGTTCTGGTTGAACGGCGGGTTGGCCGCGACGAAGTCGAACTTGCCCCACTCGGCGGCATGCGCGTCGTCGTAGTACGTGTTCGCTTCCTTGATGTCGCCCGACAGACCGTGCACCGCGAGGTTCATGCGCGCGAGCCGGAGCGTCTGCGCGATCTTCTCGATGCCGTAGACCGAGATCTCGTCCTGCGCTTTCTTCTCGTGCGCGGCGATGAAGTTGGCGCTCTGCACGAACATGCCGCCAGACCCGCACGCGGGATCGAGCATGCGTCCGTGGTACGGCTCGAGGATCTCGACGATGAGCCGCACGACCGAGACGGGCGTGTAGAACTCGCCGCCCTTCTGCAGGGTCGCGGGCGCGAAGTTGCCGAGGAAGTATTCGTAGATGCGCCCGAACACGTCGCCCTCGACATCGTCGGCGATGGTGCCGAAGAGCTTGAGTAGCTCCTTGAGCATCGTCGAGTCGAAGCGGCCGTACGTCTTCGGGAGCACGTCCTTGAGCTCGTCGTTCTCGGCCTCGATGGCCTTCATCGCGTCGTTGAGCGCCTTGCCAATGTCCTTGCCCTCGGGGAGTTCCAGCAGCCGCTGGAAGCGTGCGCCCTCGGGCATGTAGAGGACGCCGAGCGCGTGGTAGTCGTCCTTGCCCA
>JAYVXK010000990.1:0-12042 GCA_043785265.1 Myxococcales bacterium
GACGATGGCGCGCGCAGGCTTTGGCGGATCAGAGTCGACGCGATAGCGCACGACGCGCAGCTTGTTCTGTTCTGCAGGAGTGCTCGCGCCCGTCTTGGGGTTGGCGATCGGAGTCGCTCCTGCGATCACGAATGCTTCGCGGCGAATCTTGATGTGTGAAGGCGTCTCTTCGACGAGGACACTCGCAGGCGGCGCCACATACGACGGCTTTGAAGGGGCGGTGCTGCACGCGAGCGCGCACACACCGAGGAGTCCAAGCTGCTTGTGCATGCGCCCATCATGCACGAGGAGCGACGCTTCTGCCTGCTACACTCGCGCGCGTGGCACTTCGTCTACCGGGCAAGACCGAAAAGCGCTTGGCGCTCGCGATTTTTTTGACCGCGATTTTGCCCTTGATCGCAGCGATCTTCTTGGCGGACTCCATGTTCTCTCAAGCCACGGCGATTTGGTTCAAACCAGAGGTGGGCGTCCAACTCGATCGAGGCGTCGCGCTCTACAAGGACTACACCGACGCGATCAAAGACGACATGCGCCATCAGACCGACGCGATCGCTGCCGACGAATCGCTGCGTGAAGGCGCACAGAAGCGAAACACCGAGCTCATCGAAGCGGAATTGAACGTCTTGTTTCCGCGTTTTCCTGAGCTCGTTTCACTGACGGTGGAGGACGACGCTGGGAACGTGCTCGCTCGTCGCGATCGGGGGCGACCTGTTGACGACGCCACCGAGCGCAAACTGGAAGTGATTCGCCCGCTTGGGCAGAGCAGCGCGCCGCCCATGCTTCGAGCGACATTTGCGATCGATCGCAAACGACTCGACGGTCTAGAGGCGATGGGCAAAGTCGTCTCGCAATATCACCAGATCGAAAACTCGCGCACCGACTTGTATGGCGCATACGTGCGGGCGTTTGCCGTGCTGTTGTCTCTGACGATCGCGCTCACACTGGCGAGCGGCATTGTGCTCGCTCGTGGAGTCACTCGACGCATCAACCGCTTGGCCAACGCAATAGAGCTCGTCGGGCGCGGAGATCTCTCCGTGAGGGTCCCCGTGACAGGATCAGACGAACTCACCGATCTTGCTTCTACGTTCAATCGCATGCTCGGCGAGATGCAGCGGTCGAGCGCGCGAATCGAGTTTTTGCAGCGCATCGGCGCGTGGCAAGAGATGGCGCAACGACTCGCGCACGAAATCAAGAATCCGCTGACGCCGATCCAGCTCGCGGTGCAGGAGTGTCATCGCAAGTATCGCGGCGACGACCCGAAGTATCGCGAGCTTCTCGACACGACACTCGAGATCGTCGAGGAGGAGGTGGGGACGCTGCGACGTTTGGTGGGCGATTTCTCGGCGTTTGCGCGTTTGCCGCACGTTGCGCTCGAGAACGGCAACCTGGGTGATTTCATGCGCGAGTGCAAAGAGCAGCTCGGGCACCTCGAAGACGCGAGCGCACAGACGGACGGCGTGCTGAGCGACGGGGCGCCAGACAAAGACGCGACGGCCGCTGCGAACGTGCAGGTCGAGTGGGACGTCCCCGTCGAGCCTGTGCTCGTGGCCATCGATCGGCAGATGCTACGTCGCGTGCTCATCAACCTCGTGCGCAACTCGGTACAAGCCATTCGCGATCACGATCCAAAAGGACCGGGACAAGTGATCGTACGCGCGCGACACGACGCGGACGGAGCGGCGATCTTGGTGGAGGACAACGGTCCGGGCGTGCCCAGGGCCGAGCGCGAACGCATCTTCGACCCCTACTTCACGACGAAGACAGACGGCACCGGGCTTGGCTTGGCCATCGTGAAAAAAATCGTGGTCGAACATGGCGGAACGATCGACGTGACCGAGAGCGCAGAGCTCGGTGGAGCGGCGTTCATCATCAGGTTGCCTGCGGCATCGGCTTCTTCACGAACGAAGCCGGAGGCAGCCGCAATAGCCAGCGCGTAGCCGGGACGCGGGCTTGTGCTAACACCAAGTGAGATGACTGAAGGCAACCAAGACTCAGCCCTGTATCCGGTCGCGATTGGTGTCGTGGTCGTCGCGATGATCGTCGGCTTTGCCTGGTTGCCAAAAGTTCTGGCGAGTACGGGTTCGACGACCGAGGGTCGCGACGCACCAGACTTCCACGCAAAGCTCGTCGCCAATGCCGAATCACTCACGGTTCCCCCGCAAGCTCCACCTGAGACGATCTCGCTGGCGGACTTGAAGGGGCATGCGGTCATCCTCGATTTTTGGGCGACCTGGTGCGCTCCGTGTCGCGCAGAGGCGCCCATCGTCGATCGCGTGGCGTCTCGATACCGCGACAAGGGCCTCATCGTGATCGGCATGAACACGAGTGACGAGGATGGTCTCGCCGCTCCGTTCGCAAAGCGCGAAGGCCTCTCGTATCCGATCGCATTCGACGAAGGCGCCGCGGCGAATGCCTATGGCGCGGGCGCACTTCCCACTCTCGTCGTCATCTCGCGCACCGGCAAAATCGTGGCGATTCGAACAGGCATCACCGACGGCACCGAGCTGGAGAAGCTCGTCGACAAAGCGCTCTGAACAACCGCTGTTACCGAAACGGTCCGGATTGTGGCCTGCCGCGCAGAGCGCGAACGAGAGCTGCGGTGCGCTCGATCGCGGGCAGCAGGACGTTCGGATCAGCGACCGCGCCGGCTACGCGCCAGGCGATGCATGCGCGATCGATCGACAAGGTCGGAAATTCAGCGCGCAGTGAGGTGAGCATTTCGCGGGCAGCTGCAGACAGGGAGGGGTCGGCGATGTCGACTTCGCGTTCGAGCAAGGGATCCAAGCCAAACACGACCTCGGTGAATTCGACATGCGTGGCGTCGGTCCAATGCGTTTCGACACTGAAGCGATCGACTCCGACGCTCGCGTTGCGTAACGACATCGAGCCTATTTCTAGCGTGCCGCTCATCGCCTGCGCGAACGCTCGCCACGGAGCGACCGCCGACTGCATGAGACGGGGCGGTGGAACGCTGCGCGCGATCTCGTCCCAACCACGAAGGAGCGCGAGCGCCGAGCGGCACCAGCCTTCGAGCGCGGCGCCGCTCGTTCCGGCGATGTCGATGCTCAGTTGTGCGCCAGAGTCGGTGACGCTGACGTTGCTGTAGTCGACGAGCGCCGCGAGCAATTGTGAGCGCAAGACAAGCGCGAGCTGCGCATGCTCACGCGCCTGCATCAAGAAGCGCTCATTGGCGCGCGGAACTTCGCTCGTCCAATGAGAGACGATCACATCGACCATGCTCCATGCGCGTTCGGTCACGTGCAAATCGAGGCCGAGCGCCGGCCAAGCAAAGTCGAGTCGTAGTCTGTACGCGTTGCCGTCGTACACGCGTCTCAATGCGAGCGAGGCCACACCAGCAGTCGCGCGAAGCGTGACGCCATCAGGATCGAGCGACATCCCGACACGCAGCGCGACTTCTTGCCAAACTCGCGCGAACCGATCGCGACCGACCAAGAAGTACTGACCCGGCGCACGAGGTCTAGTACCTGCGGGCGGTCGATCGATCGAAAGCGGAATGTTGACGACGACGTCGTCCGAGAACGCGACGACGACGCGCGTCTCCAAGTGCCAAGTCCACCGGAACGATGATGCCGAAAGAGATGCCATGATCTGGGGCGGCACGCGGATCGCGAACGGGATCGGGAATGTCTCTGGCGGACTGCCTTCGGCGACTGTGATTCCAAAACGCTGTGCTTGGTAGGCGTAAGGTCCAAACGCGACCCCGTGGCGTTGAACTCGTTGTGCGCCGTGCAAGAAAATGTCTTCGGTCGCGACGAGACTCGTTGTCACCCGGCGAATGCGATGCGCCCCAGTATTGGCGACGCTAACGGCTCCTGAAATCACGCCGCCGGGTTCCACCACATCGCGATCGATGGATACCTCCGCGTAGATTTGTCCAACCCGCGGCCCGTCCGAGGAGGCCACGATACGCGGCGTCCCACCGAGCTCACGCGGGCCCGGCACGATTACCGGCAAGACGAAACTCGCGCGGCGATCGGGCCACCAAGGAACGCTCACGTGCACCGTGAACGCGTATTGCACGACGCATCTCACACCAAAAAACGAGGGCGGCGCGCCCGCCGGCAGATCGAACTGATAACGCCGGCGAAGTTGTCCTGGCGTGAGCACTCGCGGTGGCTCGGTCACCTCCAACCGAACGATGTCGTAGTGAGACGTGAACGCTTGCTTGCCCTCGCCAGTCACCACGCGCTCGGTGCCGACGAGTCGCACCTTGGTGAAGTCCGTCGGTGTGCGCGTCTTGCTCTCGAGCACGAGCTCGACTTCAAAACGCTCACCGCCTTGGGCGGACTTGGCTGCATAATACAACTTAGCGAGTGGACGGCTTCGCACGGGGGGATGTTACGTGCAGGAGCGCCGCCATGTGCTAACGATCGCGTCATGCGTTTCGCTGCTGCCATCGTCCTCTTTGCCGTTGCGTGCAACCACGACTCGGCGCCGGAACCCCAAGTCACCAAGCCGGCGTCCCATGCCGCGGCGACTGCGTTTGGTGATCCTCTCAGCATGAAGGACACGACGTCTCTCGCTGACGTGATGAAAAATCCGGCGGCCTTCAAAGGCAAGACCATCGCGACGCAGGGGACGGTCACCAAGGTTTGTCAGGAGCGCGGCTGTTGGATGGCCATCAAGGACGACTCGGGCACGGCGACAGTCCGCATGCACGGCCACAGCTTCTTCGTGCCAACGACATCGAGTGGCAAACATGCGCGCGTGCAAGGCACGGTCATGCTCACGAAAGATGGTCGCGAGTGCGACGACATGGAGGCCGTAGGTGCGGAGCTTGAACTCGACGCGACCGGGGTCGAGCTGGACTAGCCCGCTTGCGGTCACCACAATCGGGCTATTTTTAGCCGCTTCGTGCACATCTAGCGCGCCGGGGATCGATCAGATTCCGCATCGGCAATGCTCGATCAACGTGTGGCATCACGCAGCGAGTTCAGAGGCGCAGGTCGAAATCGTTTCGAGTTGGACCCACTGGCAACGCCCTGGGATTTTCTTACCAGCGTCTCGGGCAGATGGATGGCGCGTCACGTCGTTCGACTTGCCAAAAGGAGAGCAGACTTACGCGATCATCGAAGACGGGCAGTGGCTCACCGATTCGAACGTGGGCACGACGGCGTTCCACGAGGGCCACGAGGTCACGTGGGTCGACATCCCCGATTGCTCGCGCGCGGCGATCACGATCGACGGCGCGCAGGGGTCGAGCGATGGTCATGCGCAAATCTCGGCGCGGTTCTTCGCGAGCAAAGGCGGGTCGCGTGTGAATGCCAAAGACGTCGCCATCACCGACTCGCGGGGGCAACTCTTGCCATTCGATCACGTCGAGGTGGACGCGCAAAAAGGCACGATCGCTCTCTTGGTGTCGAGGCTCTCATCGGGGAAACACGACTTGTTCGTTCACGCGACCGACCTGTCGGGCATCGAAGCAGAGCCGGCGCGAGCAACCGTTTGGATCGAGCCGCATCCGTGGGACTGGCGCGACGCCGTGATCTATCAGGTGATGGTCGATCGTTTTGCCAACGCCAACGGCCCGCTCGCCGAACCACCCGACGCAGGCGGGTGGGCGGGCGGAAATGTCGATGGGGTGCGCAAAGCCGTCGAGGGCGGATCGCTTACAAAAATGGGCTTCAACACGATCTGGTTGTCGCCGCTCTATCAAAATCCTCAAGGGAGTTTTGCAGGCACTGATGGCCACTCGTACGCCGGGTATCACGGATACTGGCCAACCGATTCGCGCGCGCTGGACGCACGCTTCGCAACCGAGGCGTCGCTCGACGCGCTCATCGCGTCAGCGCACGCGCATGACATTCGCGTGATCTTCGATGTGGTCCCGCACCATGTGCATCAGGAGCACGCGTACGTGAAGGCGCATCCTGATGGCGCGTGGTTCACCGACTGGGGGGGCGCGTGCGTCTGCGGAGGACAATCGTGCTCCTGGCAAACTCATGTGCAGGATTGCTGGTTCGCGCCCTATCTGCCGAGCCTCGATTGGCATCGCGACGACGTTGCAGATCAAACGACGCGCGACGTCTTGTGGTGGCTCGACCGTTGGGACGCAGACGGACTCCGCATCGACGCGGTGCCCATGATGCCGCGCGCAGCGACACGCCGCATCGCCGCCTCCGTGCGGGCGCGCATCGATCACCCAGGAAACAAGACCTATTTGCTCGGTGAGAATTTCACGGGCGCAGGCGGCTACGAAGCCCTTCGCTATCAATTGGGTCCGTTCGGTCTCGACGGCGAGTTTCATTTTCCGTTGATGTGGGCGCTTCGTGGCGCCATCGCTTGGGGTTCGTCTTCGCTCGCAGACGTCGACGCGGCCATGCACCAAGGTGAGGAGGATTGGCGCGGGTCGGGCGCGGTGATGGCGCTGATGATTGGCAACCATGACGTGACGCGTTTCGCATCGGAGTCGTCGGGAGACGCGGGCGGGGATGGTTTCAAGCCTGCGCCGCAGCCAGTCGACTCGCTCGTGTACGCCAAGCAACGCCTCGCGCTTGGACTCGTGTTCACGATGCCGGGCGCGCCTGTCGTTTATTATGGAGACGAGATCGCTCTGGCTGGTCGGGCCGATCCCGATTCGCGCCGTGTGATGCCGCCCGAGTCCGCACTCACGACTGACATGCGGGCGACGCGCGACTTCGTGACCAAGCTTGGAGCGCTTCGTGCGTGTTCGAATGCACTCCGCCGCGGTGGCTACCGCACGCTCCTGGCAGACGGCGAGCACCTCGCGTTCGCGCGTGAGACAGACGCGGGCGAGCGCGCGATCGTGATCGCCTTCCGCAACGGTGCGACGGCGTTGGATGCGCCATTTCCGCAAATTCCCGCCGGATCGTGGATCGATGGGTTGACGGGAGACGCCGTCGTGATCGACCCTGCGCATGCGAGCGTTGCTCCGAAGGCGTGGTCGATGCGCGTGCTCTTGCCGGCGGGCGACAAGTGTTTGCCCTAGCGAGATGCGGGTGACGAGCCTCTGACGTCGCGTTACAATCGCACGCATGAGCGTCGTCGAAATCGCCAAGAGTGGCCGCGCGTCGTGTCGTGGATGCGGAGAAAGAATCGCCAAAGACCTGCCTCGCTTCGGCGAGGAGGTGACCAACAACTTCTCGGAAGACGGCGGCACCTCGTATCGATGGTGGCACGTGGGTTGCGCTGCGAAGAAGGTCGCCAACGAGTTGCGAACAGCTCTCAAGTCATTCGATGGCGAGATTCCCGATCGCGCCGCGGTCGACGCGCTCATCGCCGAGCACGCTCATCCGGATTATCCGTACGCGGAACGAGCAGGCAACGGGCGCGCGAAGTGCCGCGTGTGCAACGTCACTCTCGCGAAGAACGAGCTGCGCGTTGCCTTCGAACGCATTTATGAAACTGGAATGGGCGTCACCAAGTCAGCGGGATATCTGCATCCAAAGTGCACGATGCAATACAAAGACGCGGGCGATCTCGGCAAAGACGAACTCGTCAAAAGGCTGCGTGCGCACTCGCTGATCTCGCCAGGCGACTTGGACGCAGTCACCGCAGACCTCGGATCGGCACCATCCGTCACTCAGCCCTGAGTTGACAGCGCTCACCTCCCCGACCAGTCTTCACCCATGCGCCGCCGCTTTGCCTTTGTTGCCTCCCTTGCGCTGATCGCGTGCGGATCAGACGCGGTCAACAACAAGAACTACGGCGAGCCGCCTGACGCAGCCCTCTTCAACCCTGGAAATGGCGGGCCCGGCGACAATTACGGGTCGGGCAATCCACCGAGCACGTTTGTCTGCCCCGACGAACTGAAGCGCTGCGCGCAAGACTTCACCTATCCATTCAGCGGCGAGTCGAGCGTCGAGCTGCGCGGCGACTACAGGGGACCCGACTCGTGGCTCAACGGCGACCCCATGACTCACCAAGGTGCCGTCTGGCGCGCGACGGTCAATGTGCCACTCAATAAGGCCATTCAATACAAGTTCTTTGTCAACAACAGCACGTGGGTCTTCGACCCCAAGCAACCCACGAGCGTCGACCAAAACAACAACACGAACAACCTGCTCTCACCGGTCACCTGCAATCCTGCGATTTGCGAGTTACCGCCGCAAACTCCACCAGGAGTCTACGACTGGCGCGACGCGGTCGTGTACTTCGTGTTCGTCGATCGCTTTTTGGACGGAGACTCGTCGAACAACGGATCGGTGCCGTCAGGCGTGCAATTTCCTGCTCAATATCAAGGTGGCGACTGGAAAGGCGTGACGACGAAAATCAACGCTGGCTACTTCAGCGATCTCGGCGCGAACGTTCTTTGGCTCACGGTTCCCGTCAAGAACGCAGACAGCTTCGCCGGCAAAGGCGTCGGCGGCGACTCACACCTGTATTCGAGCTACCACGGGTACTGGCCTTACGACACCGCGCAGCCAGAACCACGCTTCGGCTCGCTGCAAGAACTCAAGGATCTGGTGACCGCAGCGCACAACAAGAGCCTGCGCGTGATCTTCGACTACGCGATGGTGCACGTGCAAAAGGACAGCCCGATCTACCAAAACAATCCGGGTTGGTTTTGGCCAAATTCGTACAACGGCGGCGACTGTATTTGCGGTCAGAACTGCTCGTGGGACGCTCAGTTCGACCGTTGTTGGTTCACCGACTACCTGCCGCACTGGAACTACACCGTCTCTGCCGCGAGGGATTTTTCCGTCAATGCGGCGTTGCAGTGGGTCAAAGACACCGGGGTGGACGGCTTTCGGCTGGACGCCATCAAACACGTAGACGTCTCTTGGCTGACGCAGCTCAGATCACAAATACAAACGCAGATCATTGCCAATCAAAAGCCGCAACAACGCTTTTACATGGTTGGCGAAACATACGATTTTTTCAATCGTGATTTCATCAAGTCGTTCGTCGACCCGAAGACCAAACTTGACGGGCAGTTCGATTTTCCGTTGCGCCGCATGATCATCGAGAGCGTGCTGCTCAAGGCGCAAGGCATGGATGCGCTCGCGTCGTTCATGGACACGAACGACTACTATTATGGTGGCAACGCGATCATGAGCACCTTCATTGGCAATCACGACTTGCCGCGCGTGGTCCATCTGGCGCAAGAACCACCTCTTTGGGGCGGACAGGGCGACGACGGCAAGAACCTCGCGTGGCAAAGTCAGCCGGGTTTGCCGGGCGATCAGAAAGCATTCGACAAGCTCGCCAATGCGTTCGCGGTGCTGCTCGTCAATCACGGCGCGCCGCTCATCTACTACGGCGACGAATACGGCATGGCGGGCGCTGGCGATCCCGACAACCGTCGCATGATGCAATGGAGCGGATATTCGCCGGGGCAACAATACGTGCACGACCGCATCAAAGCGCTGACCACCATTCGTGCAGCTCACCCTGCGCTGCGACGCGGTCAGCGAACCACACTCGTTTCGAATGCGGATCTGTGGCTCTTCGTGACCAAGACGCCGGTGCCGCAAGACGAAGTATTCGTGGCGATCAATCGCGGCGATTCAGACAAATCGGTGAGCGTCCTCCCCAATGTGACGCTCACCGAACTGGTGACCAATCAGACGATCACCGGGCCCACGGTCACGGTGCCAGCGCGTCAGACGCGCGTCTGGATCAAGAAGTAGCGGCGCGGCTCAGTGCGGGGGCTGCGCGGGTTGCGTAGCGGGCGCAGCGGGCGGCGCGGGTGGTGGCGGCGCTGGCGCGGGTGGCGTGGCGTCCTCGGCGAGCAACTGATTGAGCTTCTTTTCGCGCGCGGCGTCGTCGGGGCCCATGACGAATTTCGACGCGTCGAACGTCAGCAGCGGCAGTTGCCCTCCGGCATTGTAAGTCGGCAGCTTGCCGTCCCAATGCTCGAGCGCGCGGTACTGCAGCACGGCAGGGCTCGTCGACAGCCGAATGATTTCGTTCGCCTTGGCTTCGGAGCGCGCGCGAATCAAGAGCGCGTCTGCCTCGCCTTCGGCTTTTTGCCGGGTGGCTTCGGCCTGACCATGTGCCTGCGTGATCGCTTGATCCGCCTCTGCGCGCACCTGGCGAACTTTGTTCTCGCTCTGAATCGCGTTCTGCGTCGCTTCCATCGCGCGGTTGATCGCGTCGGCGACATTCTGCGGCAAGCGCAAGCTGCCGTTGAAGGTGAGTTGGTCGATGATGACGCCGTCTTTGCCGAGATTGTCGGCCACCTTCTTGGTCACGTCGGCGAGCATCTTCGATTTGCCGACGCCATAGATTTCTTGCACCGGCATGCTCGACGCCACATCGCCGAAGGCCTCGCGGACGACATTTCGCATGTAGCGATCGGCGAGTTCGAGCATGTCGTTCATACGAAAGCGGCCGTACAGCTTGGGTGCCATCAGCGGGTCGATGTGGAACGAGAGACCAATGTCCGCGTTGACGTTGACGCCTTCGGTCGAGGAGAACGTGATCGATTCGTCGACGGCTCGACCCTCATGAGGACTCGCGCTCCAGACGACGTTCTGCACGCTCGTCGGAAACTGCACGATTTGCTCGGTGATTGGATTGTACCAAACCCAACCCATGACCACGGGCATGTCCGACACTCCACGCTCGCTGCCCGCGAGGTGAACGCGAATCCCGATGTGACCCGCGTCGACGCGAGTGGTCGATGAACAACCTGCAATGAGCAAGGTGATGATGACCACGGAGGCAAGAGCCACGCGCTTGATGGTGCCCGCGCCTACGTTTTCGATCCCAGAAAATAAATTCGCCATGTTGTGACCTCGCATCAGACAAGAGCAGTACCACTGCCGCCGTTGCCGCGCGCAGACTTCAAGGACGCGCTACGGACCAAGTCGCCGCAGCGGCAAGCGCAACGATGCCTGCAACTGCTGCCCAGAATTTGGTGTCCTCGTCGCCGTTGAGCCACGGGCGGAGCATCATCGTGGCGCCAAAATCGAGCACCACGAGGCCAAGCCCGATCCAGAGCCGACTGCGCCGCGGTCTGCGAACCTGCGCGCGCAATCGCTCGACTTCAGAGCGCAGCGACGCGTTCTCATCGCGATAGGGCGAGTTAGACACGCGCCCAACGTAACCACTTTCACACCGCAGTCGACCGCGTTTAGGCGTGCGGTTGGGCGCGGCGGCGTTGGCGAGCTTTTACTTCGGGGCTCTCGGCGACGGCCATACCGATCAAACGCGAGGCCTCGAGCATGTGCTTCATGCCCATGCGCACGAGCTCGGGATGCGAGTCCCCAACACTCGGGAAGCCTTCTGCGGTGCGCGGGACGTTGCCCCAGTTCTGAAACAACGCGCCCCAATCACTCTCGAGCGCCGCCTTGATGTGGGCCTTGCCGTAGACGGGATACCAAAACATGTCGTGATAGGTCACGCTCGCCACATAGGCCCACGGCGCGAGCCACGTCTTGAGTGACCACTCGATCGGCTTCTTCAGCGGACCCCAATAAATGCGGTGCTGATTGCGCGACGCGAAGGTCATCTTCTTGAAGGGGCCATCGAACTGCCAGTTCTCTTTGGCGGCGTCGACATCGCCGACGATCTCGATGTCGCGAACGTCGCCGCAACCAAGACCGTGCTCATGTGCGAGACGAATGAACTTGCAGTCACGCATGGGGTCCATGCCCATGAGCTTGGCTGCCACCGCGTCAATCGCGACTTGATCAGCGCTCGCCAACACGACGTTCTTGATGTGCGGGACCATGCAGCGCGGGCCAGGGCCATCGCCGACGAACGTGCCGTCCATCACCGCAAAGATGCCGCGATGAATCTTTTTCTGGATCATCAAGAGATCGACGAGCGTCTCGTGAATCACCGGGTGGGTCCAATGTCGGTGCTCGTTGAGCAAGCCGCCGAACGCATTTTTCATCGCGCCGGTGGTCGTCGTGAAGATGTGCGTCTTGATGGTCGGCAGGTGGATGATGTTCTCGCCGATGAAGCGCTTCGGGATGCTGAAGCCTTTGGGATAGACGTCGTTCAGACACAAAAACTTTTTGGTGAGATCACCGACGGCGTCGCGGACGTCGATCCACTCTTCGCCGCCTTCGTAGAGGTGCACGTTGCGCAGGCCGTGGGCTTGCACCA
>JAYVXK010000991.1:0-3770 GCA_043785265.1 Myxococcales bacterium
CTTGCGACCTACCCAGGGCACTGCGAGAGCGGTCACGTCGAACGGAGTCGAACCGCCTTCGAGCATGAGGCCGTCGTTCGTGAACTCATCGATGCAGTAGCCTTGCGGGATGGCGCTGCCCATGTCGATCGCTTCGTCGAACAACGCCATGACCTTCGATGCGGGGTGAATCGAAAGGTTCTTGCCGAGCGCGTCGCTGTGCCGACACAGCCCCGCGCGCTTCATGAGGACAGGTGTCATCAACGCGCCACCTGCGATGACCACCGCGTCGGCTTTGACGGTGAAGCGCCGACCCGACCCCAAGGTGCCTGTCACGCCTGCCGCTTTGCTGTCGTGAACGAGCACGCGTTCGACCTTTGCGGCCGTCACCAACTGCGCGCCGCGTTCGAGCGACGCGGGCACGTAGCTCACATCAGTCGAGCGCTTCGCCCCCGTGGGACAACCAAAACAACACACACCTTGACCATCGCACCCAGGAGCATTGCGGTTGAGAACATGGTGTGAAAAGCCCATTTTCTCGGCCCCGCGTGCGATCACGCGACCCACGCCGCCTGTCATCGCGAACGGGGCCGGGGCCACTTGAAGCATCGCCTCGACACGTTCGTAATAGGGGGAGAGCACATCAGGACCGAGCGGCAGTTCGAGTTCGTCGCGCCACTGATCGAGGACGCGATCGGGCGCGCGGTAACAGGTGCCGGAATTGATCACCGTACTGCCACCCACCGCGCGACCCGCCCACACGGGAGTGTTCACATTGCCGAGCGCGATCGTCAGGCCGCGATCGCGATACAACTTCTTGCTCATCTCACTCGATCGCGAATTGAACGAGCTGCGGCGATGGTAGTCGCCTTCTTCGAGGAGAAGCACCGCACGACCACGCGAGGCAAGCTCGTAAGCGCACGCGGCTCCGCCCGCGCCTGTGCCGACGACCACGACCTCGCACACCAACTCGAGGTCCTCTTCGACCTTCTTGCCGTCTGTGACTTGCGACATCCATCGAGCGGCTTCGTCGAGGCGCACGCGCGGCTTGTCGTCCCCGTGAGGACAACCCACATGACGAAACATGGTCGCGTCGTCGAAGTGCGCGGCCTTGAGAGGAGTGAGCACCGCGCGAAGGTGAGAGCGGACGAGCGGCGAAGACGACCGACTCCACGCGTCGAGCACGGCCTCTGCGCGATCACGGGGAAGGCTTGAAAATGGGCGGCCGGTGCGTGCGACGCCTGTTGCCTCTGCGCTCCACAAGAGCGCTTTGACGGTCGCCAGGTGCTGACGACTTGCGTCCGCCAGCCAATGACCAAGCCGCGTGAGCGTGCCCTCGCCGCCGCCTTCGAGAAATCTGCCTGGCGGAATCGCCGCCGCAGCGAGCGCGAGGACAATCTTCTGCTCGCGTGAAGAGAGCAGAGAGTCGACAGCGGTCGGGGTTCGAGAGGGCGAGACTGCGGCAGCCATTCTGAGTATTCTGTAAATGCAGAATCTTTAGAAGTCAACCTGCGCCGGTAGATCGGGCGTTCAAGTCTCGGCGAGTTTGCTTTGCACCATCGACTCCACCTGATCGCGCAAGCGTTGCACGGCAGATTCGTCGGTTGGGTCGCCAGCAGAAGAGACTTGACCGAGCACATGCACCACGACCGGCACAGGTCGCGGTAACAGTGTGCCCCAACGGCCAAACACGATCGGCAGGTTGTAGCGAGCGTCGCCGAAGAGAAATCGGCCTAAACCAGGCTCGCGCGCGACTACTCGGTACATGTCGTCGACACCGCACACGGCGATGGGAACGATCGGCACACCTGCGCGCATCGCGACTCTGGCAAAGCCGCTCCGACCTCGCCATTGGAGTCGATGCCGGTCGCGAGAGAGTTTGTACGAGTCGAAAATGCCACCGGGATAGACCACGACCAGCTCGTCTCGCGACAAGAGATCGACCGCGGCGTCGGGCGCGCCGGGGATGGCCTTTGCAAAATCGAGCATCGGCGTAAAGCCTGGAGTGCGAAACATGTTTCGATCGGCGAGCCACCAGGGCAGCCGCCCCGATCGCGCGAGCAGGGCGCCGAGGACGAACGCATCGAAGCCGAACGGACCGTGATTGGCGACGAGCAATGCGCCGCCTTCTTTGGGAATGTTGCTCTCGCCTTCGAGTCGCGCGTCGAAGTATCGGAGCACGGCGTTGATCGCGGCTTTGCCGACGGTGGTTTTGCGAAACGCTTCGATCCCCATGAAATTAGCCCAAACGAGAGCGCAAGAATGCCTCGGCTCTGTTCCATGCGCTGGTGATGGCACGCGTCGTCACGATCTCCATGTGACCAGGTGCGCGCCTTCCGTCGTCGCTCTTGGTCACGAGATCGACCTCAGGCCGTGAGCCGACGCGATCATGAAAAGCGCGAACGCTGACCGAACGCGCGTTGAGACGATCGCCCGTGCTCGCGATGGCATAGACCGGCACGTCGATGTTCGACAGAGAGGCGAGGTAGTCGTGCTTGCCGTCTGCCGATCGCCACGCGCCGTCGATCATGAAGCGCGACAGATCGCGCATGTAGGCCGCGCTCTCGTCGTCACTGCCCTGACGAAGTGCGCGCGCGGGAAAAAATCCGCGGCGATCCACGACCGCGACGATGGCGCGCATGGTGGCTCGTTTGATCATGCGCAGCGCGAGCGACGGCTCGGTCTGAGGCAACCAAACATTCGATGCGAGACCCACGATGGCGTCGGCTTGTAGCGCGCCTATGCCTTGCGACGCGAGCGCGACGTGGCCACCCAGCGAGTGACCGATCACGACGACCGGTTTGTTCTTCGAGCGCGCGCGAGCGGCGTGGGTTGCGGCTGGCAGATCGCGGAGCACGAAATCGTCATATGTGTAAGGTGCACCCTTTCCCGCGCTGTCACCGTGACCCCTGAAATCAAGGGCGATTGTGCGCCATCCGCGATCGGCAAAGTATGCGGCGAAGCCTGCACGATCGAACTCGGTCTTTCGCGCGAACATCGCATGCGCGAGTACGGCGGTGCCTTTGACCCGACCCGATGGTTCACGCACGGAGGCACGCAGCGCGACACCGTCGGCCGTGTGAATCTCGACGTCTTCTGCGTCGGTCAGTCGAGCGTCAAGACCCACACTTCGTCTCCAACCTTGATGCCCAAGTGCTTGGCCGCGACTTCGCCGAGCGTCCCCTCGCCTTCGGCTTCGTCGAACCACGGCGCGAGCACGGCGCGAAAATACGGCGCTTCAGTCAACTCGATGGCGACGAGCGACTTGTGTTTGGCTTGCTTGTCAGTGGTCCCCGTGACGCGCGCTTTGTGCGTGCGTTGCACGAGCGAGACCTCGTCGGTCGGGGCGGTGAAGTGCGGACCACCATCGAAAGGGTCGACGCGTTCGGCATAACGAAAGCCGACCCTACGAAGCATCTTCTCGACGCCTTTGGTCTGCGCGCCCACCTTGCCGAGCACGTCTTGGGCTTGCTGCGGCAAGAGCGATGCGTAGATGGTTCCCTCAGGAAACAGGCTCCGAATGAACTCTTTGTTCTTCTTCGAGAGTCGATCGGCGTCTGCGTAGGTCATGTCGGTGAAGTGCCGACCGAGCGCATCCCAGAGGTGCGAGGTGCCGTCGCTCTCGAGCGGCGGCAACAACTCCGCGAGCAACTCGTCGCGAAAGAACTCGCGGTGCATGCGAATGAACAAGAACCGCACATAAGAGATCATCATGCCGAGCCGCTCGGGCACTTTGCGATACTCGGGCAACAAGATGAGTCCGCCGATCTCGGTGGGACCGCCGTACGAAT
>JAYVXK010000992.1:0-12019 GCA_043785265.1 Myxococcales bacterium
CGAGCCCCTACCAAACCAATGGCGCCAAGGTGCAAAAGTTTTTGTACATCCGGGACACCGAGGAGCTGGGCCCAGCCATCTTTTGGCTCGAGTTGTACGGCACGCCGGGAGTGGATGCGCGCATCAATCTGGTCAACCAGATGGTCCCTCCGAGCGAACGATACGAACCCAACGTCACCTCAACCCCCTTGGAACTAGGGGTTTGGCACAAATATGAGATGTTCTTCAAGCTCGCCTCCACCAATGACTCGGCGGACGGCATCGCCAAAGTTTGGGTCGACGGTGTGCTCAACATCAATCGCTCGGACATCCCCACGCATGGCGCGAACGTCGTCAAGATCAGCGACATCGATCAAGACATGCAGTGGGGTGGCACGTGGGAAGCCAAGACCCAGACCGACTCTCTCTGGGTGACACTCACTCGGATTAGCGGGCGGTAGTCAGTTGCAAACTTCACTCACGAGGAGAACTCCCATGCATGTCCGTAACGTTGGAGTTTTGGTCGCCGGTCTCTTCGCTAGCATGACAGCCGATCGCGGGGATGGATCTGGGACCAGTCTTCCGGTCGCCAGCGCAGGACCAAACGGAGTCTTACAAAGACCTGGTCGTGTGGTCGCCCGCAGGGGGATGAGAAGCAAGCGGGACGGGGACGGGAGCGGGGACGGGACGGGAACGGGTGCGGGTGCGGGAACGGAGTGCGCAAGGATTGAGCAGTTGCGCAACCAGCGAGCAGGTTCCGATGAGAAATACCGCTAAAAACAGCTGGCACGGTGGTTGCGATGGCCCTCGCATGGACATTCGCGGTCTACTGAATCCAATGGGCATCCGTACTGGCTGCTTGGTCTTGCTGACAGGCGCCGTCGCTCTCGCGTCGGGAGCGTGCAGCAGCAGCAACACCAATGTCATCAACGATGCTGGTGCCCAGCCTTCCGATGCCGCGGCAGAGGCGCTGCTGGGGTCGGACTCCGTCGGCGCGGATGTCGCGGTTCCAAGAGCGGGCTATGACAGCCTCGCGTGCGCAACGGACGGAGCGAACATCGGTGGATCGGTCGGCGTGCCCTTCACCTTCGACTGCGCCAAACGCTACGCCAATGATGCCGCCTTCCGAGCGGTGATCGCCGACTACCTGGCGACCCCGTTCGATCCTTCAAAAGCTGGGACCGGCACCGCGAACACTGCGCTCTACATCGACGGTCGCAATCCCGAGCTCGCAGCCTGGACCGCCGGCGCGGGACCAGGCGGCGACCCCGCGATCGTGTTGACCATCAAGGGACTCAACTTGCCAGAGGAAAGTCCCACCCCGGAGCTCGCCGTGCGCGCGCAGGGCAAGCACGCAGTTTGGCTGTGGGTCCGCAGACGATACGACCCCGGCTACACCGCCTACGGTGATGCGGACGACACGAACGGCGCACTGACATGGAATCGAATGCAGGGCGCCGGCTTGAAGGTCGGGCCCTACGCTGGGTATGGCTATGCCGACAAGCTGACTGGGACGACCTACTACGGGCGGGCTGGCCTGCAGTCAGGCAACGGCGGACCTGACTCCACGGCCGATTACAGTCTGATCAATCTGCCGCAAGGCACTCCCCAGCCTCCGGGCGTCAACGACACCATCATCGGCAGTGTCACCACCGAGTGGAAGGATGGTTTGTGGCGTGACTTCCTCGTCTACCTTGGCAACACACTCGATCAGGATGGAGTGATTCGAGTGGCAGCCCAGGTCTGGGTGCGCCCACTCGATGGCGGAGCCTACGTGCCGTTCGGACCGAGACTGACTGGACCGATTGGACCGTCGACGAGCTTCGAGCGGCCCCGATTCGAAGGAGTCGCGCCATACATGTTGAACGCGAATCTGTCGCGCAAGACCGATCAGCATTTCGAAGTGTGGGGCTGGGCAGCATTCGACGCCGATACGCTCCCCGATCCGTTTGCCGTTTTACCGAAGTAGCGAAGGAGAGTCTGATGTCCGTTCGTACCTACCTGGTTTTGGCGACTGGTCTCTTCGGCATCGTGGCTGGGGCTTGCAGCAGCAACAGCAGCAACAGCAGCAACAGCGACGCGGGAGCGCCCCTTCCGGACGCAGCGGTCGATCGCCGTGACGCTGCAACGGCAGACGACAAGCCTGTCGGTCTGGTCGATGGCGGCGATGCGGCAACTCTCAGTGGCTGGCCCAACATGCCTCCGGGCTACACGGTCATCACCGACCAGCCCATGAACAGCAAGACTCCCACCATCGGCAATGACTGGGGCGGAACCTTCCCAGTGGGAATCGACAACAGCGGCGGTCCGCAACAAGGCGCGCCGCTCTCTGGATTTACCACCGATCCGACGGACCCATTCTCGCCATCTGGTGTTTGGTTTGCGTACACCCCAGTCGGGTCTCCGGGTGCTGGCTCCGGTCCGGGTCCCAACGACCTCATCTACGATCTGCCTGGAATCTCAGGGCCTCCGACCGATTACTTTCACACGCTCTATGTTGGTGGCTTCTTCAAGATCGACGCACTCAGTGGCTCGGGCGAACCCTACCGATGGCCGGACTCGAACGGTCACAAAGTCTATTTCGTCACCGAAGAGCAACACGACATGACGCCAACCTACGGAGGTGGCAGCGCCGGCTTCATGTGGCTGGAGATCGCGGGCACCGGAGCGAGCGGAACGGTGGTCCTGGTCAACCAGTGCGACGTGACCTCGTCATGGCTCGCGCCCAACGTCACCACCACCACCATCAAGCCTGGCGAGTGGCATCGGTACGAGATGCTGTTTAGTTCCGCCTCCGACGAGAACGTCAACGACGGCGTCATCAAGGTGTGGGTCGACGGCGTGCTGAACATCGATCTGTCGAACGTCCCGACGCGTGGCAAGCTCCACAGTCACTTCGGATCTGTGGTCAACGACTGGATGTATGGCGGCAACAGTACCGTCTTGACGCCCACGATGGGAAGTCAGCACGCGCGAACAGGTCACATGATCCTGGCGAAGCCGTAGCCCCCTCCCAGCCTCCCCCATGGTCATGGGGGAGGAGGAGAAGCGATCCTCTACGAGCCCAGTGTTCTTCTCCTCCCCCACGACCGTGGGGGAGGGCTGACGGGAGCAGGGACGGCGACGGGGACGGGAGCGGGGACGGGGACGGGAACGGGGCGGGAACGGGGACGGGAGCGGCGAACGGGGACGGGAGCGGCGAACGGGGGAACGCGGGTGCGCAAGCATTGAGCAACTGAGCAAGTCCCAAGCAGTCGCGAACGACAAAACACCGCAAAAACAGGCGGTACGCTCGTTGCTAAACAGGAGACCATGACCCCTCGCATTCTCCTCGCAGTCGGCTCGGTCGCGGCTCTCACCTGGGTTGCTTGCGCAAACGCTGTCAGCGCGCCCAACGACATCCTGCCTGTTGTCGACGCAGCGGCTGGTCGAACGGCGCTTCCAGATGGAGCGAGCGACAAGGACGCCGCAGTTCCGGTCGATGCCGCGCCATCGGAGTGCGAGAGTACCGGAGCTGGGAAGTGCTACTACATCGCCCCAAAGCCTGGGACTGGGAGCGGCACACGGGTCGATCCGTTTGGTCTGGACGATCTTCCGCTCGACACCGACACGGCCAACTGCTTGTTGACCAGCAAAGCACTCGAAGTGCTCCAGCCTGGTGACTACCTGTACTTCCGAGGTGGCGACTACGCCATCAAGGGATGCTCCGGCGGCTACTGGGCTCTCGGCTACATCCGCCCTGCGCGCTCCGGAGCACCCGGCAATCCGATCACGATCAAGGCGTACCAAAAAGAGAAGGTGCAGCTGAACTACGTGAGCGGCAGTCAACCTGCGATGGGCAACGATGCCAAAGAGTATGTCCGGTTCTTTGGCTTCTCGTTCAACGCCATCGGCATCATGCTCACCGTCGGGGCTGGGGTCGAAGTTGCGTACAATGATTTTCTCGGCCGCGACATCCCCAACAACACGGACAACAACGAGTCGGTCAGCATCGACGGGGCCACGAGCGCGTGGATTCATCACAACAAGATTCACGGCTCCAAAGGCACCGGCGAAAACAACGCGGGAATCAAGGTGTACCGAGGCAAAAATCTCATCGTCGAGAACAACTACGTCTACGACAACATTTGCGGCATCTTCGACAAAGAGTCTGGGACGAACAACACCTACCGCTTCAACTTCGTCACGCAGAACACGACCGAGTTCGACGGGAACAATCAAGCCATCCCGCTCTCGGCCAGTCTCTACGAAAACGTATTCGACGGTCCGGTCGAGCTTCACTACCTGGGCGAAGGCATCGAGGTGCACGACAATCTGTTTCGCGCCGACGCGATGGCGGGTGACTGGGCAGGTCAGGTGTATCGAACCAAAGTCTGGAACAACGTGGTGATCTCGCAGAAGAGTTCGGTCCAAGCGTATCGAGCTGACAAGACACCGCTCAGCGGCGCTCCAGCGGACAAGTCACCGCTCGAGTACATGGACTACAACTTCTACGACGCGCCTCCGACTTATGCGTTCGACATCTACGGCCAGCCAGAGAACTACGCACTGTCTTCGATTCGTGGACTTGGGTTCGAGATGAAGTCGGACGTCATGCCTGGCAATGTCATTTATGTCGACCAGACTTCGTATGCGGTACTTCCGTCACAAAAAAACGCCGGCCGAAACGGAGACACTCCCGGACCCGACAATGTCGCTGCGATCTTGAATCTGTCTGGCTACGGACCGGGTGCAGCACCATGACTCGCCGGACACTCAGCCGCTGTGATGTAATATGGAGGACACCATGAGAGTCGCTTCGATCGGGCTCACTTTAGCGCTCTGTGTTGCGTGTTCGGATGGCGCGTCGACTTCATCCGCGCCAGATGGGAGCGTGCCGGTCAATCCCGATGGCGGGGGAAGTGACTCGTCGCCTGGTCCCGACTCTGGGAAGCCCCCGCTCGACTCGGGGGGACCGAGCGTCGGCATCGCTGCCAAGTACCCTGGTGACCTGGGCATCGACAAAGACCCCGCGGTCGTGTGGGTCGAGAACTTCGAAGAAGGTTCGGTCGGCGCGGTCACGGGTCGTTACGACGACTCCAAGAACGCGGCAGGGATGACACTGGTCTCTGACATTGCACCCAAGAGCGGCGGCAAAGCGTCCATGAAGATGACCGCGAGCGGCGATGGCGCCAACGCGACCGATCTCTACAAGCGGCTCGATCCTGGCTACGAAGACTGGTACGTGCGCTGGTATGCGAAGTACCAGCCATCGATCCAATGGCATCACAGCGGAGTCTGGTTCGGCGGGTACAACCCCGCGACGTCGTATCCCAGTCCCCAGGCTGGGCTGAAGCCCAACGGCGATGATCGGATCACCGTCGCGATCGAGCCCATCTACGGAGTAGGTAGTGGAGCCGCGCGCTTCGACTTCTACAACTACTGGATGAACATGCACTCGTGGATGGCAGTGCCATCAGGCTCGCAGGCCTACTACGGCAACGGTCTGGTGCATCAGAACACGTTCACGGTCGACGAGACCAAGTGGTCGTGCCTGGAGGTCCACGTGAAGTTGAATCCCGATCCGACCAACGCAACGGGAGGGATGCTCGAGGTCTGGAAGAACAACACACTCGTCGCCAGCTTCGATGACGCCGGACCGAAGGGCTATTGGATCCGCGACAAGTTCTGCCCGCCAGGTGCCAACGGAAAAGAGTGCACCGACTACCCGGCTCCGTTCGACACAGTGATGGACCTGCAGTGGCGGTCCACCACATCGTTGAAGCTGAACTACTTCTGGCCACAGAACTACATCACGCAAGCTGGCGTCACGGGAGAGGTTCAATACGACGACATGGTCGTTGCCACCTCTCGCGTTGGCTGCATTCAGTAGCGGTGGGGGAGCCCTGGTTGATCGCGTTTTGATCGCATCAACCAGGACTGCTCGCGCCACCGATGAGAAGTCTTTCGACCCCTCTTGGAGCGTTCATCCGCCGAGAATGCGATGAACGCGATCGTGCTCTGCCTGGAGGATGGTGATCGCGCGCGCGAGACCGAGTTCGGCAGCGACTGCGCGAAGAAGATCGTCGGCTTTGTGGTTGCCAACCGCGTGATGCGACTTGGTCTTGGTGTGCGTGACCTTCGGCTTTGCTTTGGACTGAGCCTTCGCCTTGGACTTCGGCTTTGCCTTGGACTTGGACGCTTTCTTCGGAGCCGCTGCCTTGGGAGCTGCTGCCTTGGGAGCCGCTGCCTTGGGAGCCGCTGCCTTGGGAGCTGCTGGCTTCTTGCCCTTCTTGGCCTTACGAGTTCGCGCCTCACTGCGCACGCTCCATACGGCCTTCTCGGTGAGCGCGACTCCAGCCTTCTTCCCCTCCTCGACGACCTTGCTTGCGGGCATGCCATGGGGGAAGCCCAAGACGAATGCAGTCTTGGTCTGGGTCTTCGGGGCCTTGGTGGACGGGGCGGAAGTGGTCTTCTTCTTGGTCATGGGTATGGCACCTTACTCGCGCGAAGGAGACTGGGCAATCCCTAGTTGCGAGTGGCTGGGGCCGGTGGCTGGGCTGGGCTGGATGGCTGGGGCGGAGACCGGGACGGGAGCGGGGACGGGGACGGGGACAGGGACGGGGACTGGGACGGCGGACGGGGACGGCGGACTGGGACGGCGGACTGGGACGGCGGACTGGGACGGCGGACTGGGACGGCGGACGGGACGGGTGCGGGGGAGGGGGCTGACGGAGACGGTGAGATCGTTGACTGGTTCCGACGCACAGAGATCAAAGAGCACCCACCCAGCCAAACAGATCGCAGTCCGCCCGTCGCCGTCCGCGTCGCCGTCGCGGAAGTAGCTAGACGCAACGAGCCACATGACATCCGTCAGTGCCGGTCCTGCGCAGTGCAAATACTCTCTAAAGCATGCGGGGAAAAATCATCTGGGGACTTGGGCTCGCCGTTCCGGTCGCGATCGGCTCTTGCACAGTCAGGCAACCCCCCAACGAGACGTACTTCGACCGCGTCATCGAGCCGACGCTGGTCACGAGCTGTGCACGAGGTCCAACTGGCGGTGGCTGCCACGTCGCCGACGCGAAGGGCAACGCTTTCGGCAATCTGGATGCGTCGACATTTGCGGGAGTGAATCGCCGTCGCGATCTCTTGCAGACCTACGGCCCCTACGACGTACCCGCCATCCTCCTCAAGACGCTTCCTCCGCGCGTCCTCAACCTGACCGCGTATGACGGCACGAGCGTGACGTTGACCTCCGACATTCGCCACACCGGTGGTCCGATCTTCGACCCCACCGGGAGCGCATACATGGTGCTCAAGAGGTGGATCGACAACGGAGCTACTGCGAACAACACTGGGACGCCACCGTCCAAGCCGCAGACCACGCTCTGCAACGCGACACTGCCGAGCTCGAGCTTCGATCTCTCCGTGGACCCACCCGATGCCGACTTTGCGATGTTTCGCGATCGGGTCGCACGAGTCCTCAAGACGAGCTGTGCGGCGGGCAATTGCCATGGCTCCCCAGCCAACGATTTGCAGCTGACCTGCGGCGACACTCCGCAGCAAGTGCGGTTCAACTTCCACGTGAGCGTCCAGTACCTATCGCCCAACTCCGAGAGCTCCGAGCTTTTGCGTCGGCCGCTCGCGCCAAGCGCCGGAGGCTCTTTTCACGAGGGTGGCGTGCTCTTCGAGTCGATGTCGAACGACGGTTGGCAAGTGCTGCACGATTGGGTGAGAGCGCACGGACCTCCACCGCCGATCGCGCTGGGTCCAGGCTTCGACTTCTTTGCGCACAGAGTCCAGCCGGTGCTCGTTCGCAAAGGGTGCATGCAGATGCAGTGTCACTCCGCGTCCAGCTTTCACGACTACCGTCTTCGCGGTGGATCGGGTGGTAGCTTCTCCCAGTCGGCGACGGTCAAGAACTACCAGCTCTCGGTGGCCCAGCTTGCGCTCGAGTCGGACGATCCTGCCGCGAGCCGCCTCGTGAGAAAGAACCTCTACCGACCGGAAGTGTCGCCGGGGGGGCGCGGCATCGCTCATCGCGGGGGACCGCTGCTCGAGGACATCGCTGCGCCGGACACGAACGCTGCGTGTGACGCAGGCAAGTACGACTACCAAAGTGGCAGCCTCGACGACATCCCTGCCTACTGCGTCTTGCGCGAGTGGTTGCATCGTGAGCAGGCAGCGCGACCCGTGCTGACTCCGCTTTCGGCGATCGTCTACGTGAGACGCGCGCTGACGGCTGCCCCAGACAGTGTCTTGGACTTCGACCTCTATGCGCCGAACAGCGATCTGCGGATGGTCGCCGTGATCTCGCAGAATGGTCAGCTCGTGCCGACCAATGATCGCTCGCTGATGTCGGCGTGCGGTCTGGATCCTCAGCAAGCGGACGTGAAGCGTCCAGCTATAAACTGGAACGGAACGAGGATCGCGTTTGCTGTGCGCACTGCCCAGACTGCGCCGCTTCGACTCTACGAAGCGAAGTCGGATGGGACTTCGTGTGCGCCGATGAAGGGCGTCGCTTCGAACCCATTGATGCAGAACGGCCTCTTCGTTCACGACTTCGACCCTGCGTACTCGCCGCCCGATGCACAAGGACGCGACGCGATCGTCTTCGCTTCGACCCGAGGCAACCTCGACGCGACCGCGTATGACTACGCTGGGCCGCAGCGAACACCTGCTGATCCCACGCGGCCAAACGCTGATCTCTATGTTTGGGAAACGGATCCGCACGACGCGACGAGCCATCGCATCCGGCAGCTCACCTACCTACTCAATACCGAGCGCGCGCCGAGCTTCATGTCTGACGGGCGAGTGATCTTCACGACCGAAAAGCGGATGCCGGGCTTCTATCAACTGAGTCTTCGTCGCATCAACCTCGACGGCGGTGACTACCATCCGCTCTACGGTCAGAGAGGGAGCATCGGCTTCCGTGAGGTGACTCAGGTGGTGCACCTCGGCGACAAGAACTTCGCTGCCATCTTCGCGGATCGCGGCGCTGCTCATCGCGGCGGCGCTCTTGGCGTGTTCAATCGCTCGATCGGAGTCGACTTCGGAAGCACCAGCGCGAGCGACTACCCATCAGACCCAGCCATCCTCGATCCGAACTCTGCGAGCTCTCCAGAGTCCGCGTTCTTCTTGCACTCACTGCGCTTCCCCCATCCGTCCCCCAGTGGTCGCTACAGCTCTCCCGCTCCGCTACCGGATGGTCGCATGCTCGCGAGTTTCGATTCGGGGACCGCGGGCGACTACGACGTGTATGTGGTCGATCCCGTCAGCGGCGTGCAAACCAAAGTGTTCGGCGTCAGCGGACAAGCCGAAATCGAGGCGGTCGCCGTCTATGGCAGGCCTGTGCGTGCGATCTACAAGTCGCAGGCCAGCGAGCCGAACGCCTACGCGATGAGCGAAGGCGACCCGACCGCGGAGGTGATGATGCACGACGTCCCAGTCATCGCGTCGCTCCTCCTCCAGAACACTCCATCTGGGCGTTTGCTCGACCCAGGTATCACGTCGCTAGGCATCTACGAAGACCTTCCACCTACGAGCGACGTCACGTCGTTTGCGACCGGAGGAGCCTTCGTCGTGTCGGACGACTTCGGTCAAGTCTACGTACGGCGGCGGTTGCTCGGGACGGTCCCGATTCAGAGTGACGGGTCAGCGCGCTTCCGAGTTCCCGGCGGACTCCCACTCGTAGTGAAGCTGCCGGATACCGCGCTGTCGGTGCAGTTGGGTCTTCCGCGAGTGCTCCACGAGCACTTCATGCTGACGCCTGGTGAGCGTGTGCACGAGGCGCTCCCGCGTTCGTCGTTCAACAGCTTCTGCGCGGGCTGCCATGGCGCGACTACCGCTCGCGCGGTCGATGCAGCACTGCGTCCCGACGTGCTCTCAGGAGCCTCGCAGACCCAGGCATTCAGTGCCCAGCCTACCGATCTCTTTCAGTCGCCGTCGCAGCGTGGCGCGATCACCGGACCGTGAAGAGCGGAGACGGGAGCGGAGGGACGGGGACGGAACCGGATCGCGGACGCTCTTCTCGCACGCGACTGACATTGATCATGGGCTGCCCAGCGGCGTGGTTCTAAGTGAGTGCCATGAACAAAATCCTGCTGACGGGGGTAGCCGCTGTCGTGCTCGCAGCCAGCGCGGCGTGCAGCAAAACCGAACACTCCAGCGCTACAGCCATTCCGCAAGAGTCGCGCGACATCTTCAGTCAGCGCTGCTCGGCCTGCCACGGAACCGAAGGCAAGGGCAACGGCGCAGCAGCGGCAGCACTGACGCCCAAGCCTCGCGACTACACTGACGTGAGCTGGCAGAAGGCGACGACAGACGACCAGCTCAGAAAGGTCATCGTCGGCGGTGGCGCGTCGGTAGGAAAGAGTCCGCTGATGCCGCCGAATCCGGATCTCGAGAGCAAGCCGCTTGTCGTGGACGGGCTGGTCGCAATCATTCGGAGCTTCTGAGCGCACGAACGCGTCGCTCATGACCGAAATCATACGCGCGCCCGCGCCGCGCCCCCAAAGCTTGATCACGAAGACGATGGATCGTCAGGTCCATCGAGAAGCTCAATGGACCACATGAACCACAACCAAGTCATAGACGCCGAAGCCAAGAGCGCAGGTCGCTGGCTGGGCCTCGCCGTGGGCTCTCTCGTGCTCGCCGGCATCCTGTCGCTGGTCCTGGTCATCGGGCGGATGCCACCGTTCGACAGGCTCGTCTCCGATCCGTTGTTTTTTCGCCGATGCCTCGTGGTTCATGTCGATCTCGCTCTCGTCGTTTGGTTCTACGCGTTTGTTGCCGCCCTTCTGTTCGCGCTTGCTCGGCGCGGCACGAGCAGCTGGCTGTCTCGCGCCTCGGTGTTCGTCTCGACCGCGGGAGTGATCGCGATGCTGCTCGGCGCGGGCTCTCGGGGCGCGCAGCCTGTTCTCGCGAACTACATTCCCATGATCGACAGCCGGATCTTCCAGGTCGGCATCGTGACCTTCGGACTGGGCGTGCTCGCGAGCTTTGTCGATGGTCGGCTGTTGCCGGGCGCAGCGACCTCTGGTCCGCGCGCGTCCTTCCTGGTCGTCCCAGACGCTGCCGAGCCTGGACTGCGGGCAGCTGCGATCGCGATGGTGATCGCCTCACTGACATTTGCGTCCTCATGGTTCGGCGCTCCGCAGGGTCTCACCAGCGAATCGCTGTTCGAGCTCGCTAACTGGGGAGGAGGTCACGTGCTGCAGCTCGCGAGCACGTGCGCATTGCTGTCCGTCTGGCTGGTGCTCACGTCGGGAGTGCTCGGTCGATCTCCCATCACGCGACCAGTCGCATCCGCGCTTTTCGCCGCGCTCGTGCTCCCATGGCTCGCCGCTCCGCTGCTCGCCGCCCGAGGCATTCAGGACATCGCAGGGCGCGACGGTTTTACGTTGCTCATGCGCTGGGGGCTCTTTCCTGTCGTCACTGTGTTCCTCGTGCTCATCGTTCGTGCGCTGGTGCGCGCGGGCCGTAGCGGTGAGATGTCGGCCGAAAAATGGCGCGATGCGCGTCTGCTCGGTTTCTATGTGAGCGCATCCCTGACGGTCCTCGGCTTCGTGCTTGGCGCTCTCGTGCGTGGCTCGAACACCATCGTGCCCGCCCACTACCATGCCTCGATCGGCGCGGTCACAGCTGCATTCATGACCATCACCTATCCGCTCCTTAGTGGACTCGGCTATGGCCTGCGTCCAGGTCTGCTGCGCATCGCCCGCCTCCAACCGGTCTTCTATGGCGTCGGGCAGATGGTGTTTGCGACAGGTTTTGCTTTGGCTGGGGCGCACGGAATGGCGCGCAAGGTCTACGGCGCCGAGCAGCAAGGGCGCGACGTCGCGGAGACGATCGGCCTGGTCGTGATGGGTCTCGGCGGGGTCGTCGCGATCGTGGCCGGCATCGGATTTCTGTTCATCGTGATTTCAGCTTGGCGCGATGGTCGCGTCTCGCGGCGCGCAGCGCGCCACACGTTGGTCGGTGCGCGAGCGTGACGGCACGTCCGCTACGCGGCGTGGTCAACACCAGAAGGAGCCAGGACACATGAAACCAGTCGCCAAGA
>JAYVXK010000993.1:0-3764 GCA_043785265.1 Myxococcales bacterium
GCCTCGTGGACCACGACCATGTCTTCGACTCCGAACGAGCACGCGATGCGGAGTCCCTCTCCAAACTGAGTCAACGCGGCCGCCAAGAGATCGCCCACCGCGCCGTCGCTCGGCGCTGAAGCATCGAGCCTTCGCTCCCACTCTCCGAGATTCATCATCGGACCGCAGGCTCCCTCAGTGACTCTCCGAATGAGGGTGCGATGCGTCGGTACCAAACGACCTGCGCGAGCAAGATGGCGCGCAAGACGATCCCGACGATGAACCCACCAATGAACACGCGATCGTGGTTGGCCACCGCATACGAGAGGGCGAGCACGCGGCCCAAGATGTTGAGCGTTGGGAAGAGATAGCTCATGTCGTTGGCGTGCTTGAGGCGGTGCAGACGAAGCACCTGCGGCACGTACGACGCTTCGATCGCCATGATCCCCGCCGAGCCAATCCACCATAACGAATTCATGTCTACTCCTACGTCGCTGCCCAAGTGCTGGGTGTGTGTGTCGCGCTATCGCTGCCACAATTCTACTGACGCATTTCGTTATAGAGGACTTCTTTCTCTTATGCTAGACAATTAGGTATGGAGGTCCGAGTGGCAAGAATTGGCGGTCATCTGTCGGCGCTCGAGGACGAGGCGATCTTCGTGCTGCGCGAGGTCGTGGCGACACGAGAGCGCCCAGTGCTTTTATTTTCGGCAGGCAAGGATTCGATCGTGCTCTTGGAGCTCGCGCTCCGTGCGTTTCGACCAGCGCGATTGCCCCTTGCAGTGATGCACATCGACACGGGTCACAACTTCGAAGAGGTCATCGCGTTTCGGAACGCGCGCCTTGCCGAAGTCGGGGAGCCGCTCGTCGTCGCCAGCGTGGAGGACTCGATCGCCCAAGGGCGTGTGGCCGACGTGACTGGATTGCGTGCGTCGCGCAATGGGCTGCAGAGCGTCACGTTGGTGGATGCGATCGCGCATCATCGGTTCGATGCCGCGTTTGGTGGCGCACGACGGGACGAAGATCGCGCGCGCGCGAAGGAGCGGATCGTGAGTGTCCGCGACGAGAGCGGCCAATGGGACCCCAAGAATCAGCGACCAGAGCTGTGGGACCTCTACAACACGCGTATTCGCAAGGGCGACCACCTGCGGGTCTTTCCGATTCCGAATTTTACCGAGTTGGATGTCTGGGAATACATCCGCGCGCGCGCGCTCGCCGTGCCCTCGATCTACTTCGCGCACGATCGCGAGGTCTTCGAGCGAGACGGCATGCTGTTGTCGGCCTCGCCGTGGGTGAAGCGAGCGGCGCACGAAGTTACTCACGTGGAACGTGTGCGCTTTCGGACCGTCGGAGACGCGACCTGCACTGGAGCGATTCGGTCGAGCGCCACGACACTCGATGCGGTGATCGCAGAAACGACCGCGGCCACGGTGACCGAACGCGGTCAAACACGCGCAGACGATCGGGCAAGTGAAGCAGCGATGGAAGACCGCAAGAAAGAGGGCTATTTTTGATGTCCACACTCACACGCATTCCGCTACGCGTTGCCACCGCGGGCAGCGTCGACGATGGCAAGAGCACACTGATCGGCCGACTTCTGTTGGATGCGAAGGCGCTCATGGTCGACCAAGTCGCGCATGTCGCCGACGCGAGCAGGCGACGCGGTTTTGCGCGTACCGATCTCGCGCTCGTGACCGACGGTCTGCGCGCCGAGCGTGAGCAAGGGATCACGATCGACGTCGCGTGGCGTTACTTTTCGACCCCCAAGCGGCGCTTCGTTCTCGCCGACGCACCAGGTCACGTGCAGTACACGCGCAACATGGTGACGGCTTGCTCCATCGCGGATGTCACTGTCGTGTTGGTCGATGCGCGCAGCGGACTGACTGAGCAGACGCGGCGTCACGTGTTCGTGGCGAGATTGCTCGGCGTCAAAACACTCGTGTTCGCGATCAACAAGATGGACGCCGTTCTCTATGCGCTCGATGCCTTTGCTCGTGTGCGGGAAGATCTCACCGCGTACCTCGCATCGATTGCTGCTGATCGCAGGCCCGTGCAGGTCGAGTTCGTGCCGGTCTCCGCTCTCATTGGCGACAATGTTGCCGTGCCGTCGCGCGCGATGCCTTGGTACGACGGACCCACGTTGCTCGCATTGCTCGAATCGCTACCCGCGGATCGCGCTTCGCACACCGGTCCCGTGAGACTGCCGGTGCAATGGGTGATTCGTCCTCAAAGCGCAGAGCACCCAGACTATCGCGGATACGCGGGGAGGCTTGGATCAGGCTCTGTTCGCGTCGGTCAGGCAGTGCGAATCCTGCCGTCGGGGCTCGAGACGAGTATTGCCGCGATCGAGACTGCAGACGGCCATGTCGAAGAAGCCGTCGCGGGTGAATCGGTCGTCGTTCACCTCGCGGAGAACATCGACGTGAGCCGTGGAGACATGATCGTGAGCACCGACGGAGAACCGCGAATGACTCGTGATCTAGACGCTGAGATTGCCTGGATGAGCACCACACCCGCGCGCACCGGCGCGACCTATCTCATCAAGCACGCCACGAGAGAGGTGCGCGCACGCTTGGCCTCCATCGACAAGCGCTACGACGTCACGACCGGCGCAGAACTCGCGGCCGTCGAGGGCACCTTTGGACTCAACACGCTCGGGCGCGTGCGGATCGAACTCACCTCATCACTCGCGATCGACGCTTATCGTGAGATTCGCGCGACAGGCAGTTTTCTCGTCGTCGATCCACAGACCGGAGACACACTCGCAGCCGGCATGATGAGCTGATCACCAGCCGCCCGAGCGACCTTGTTTCTTTTCGGAGTGTCGCTTCTTGTCGTCCAGTCTGCGCTTTTTCGAGCCCTTCGTGGGGCGAGTGGCTCTACGCCGTGGCGCAACATAGGAGTGTTTGAGTAGCGCTGCGCGCAATCGGTCGAGCGCCTCTCGTCGGTTTTGCAGTTGGCTTCGGCGCTCCGTGGCCGTGACCACCACGCCGGTCGCGCGATGCGCGAGACGCACGCCGGTCTCCGTCTTGTTGCGGTGCTGTCCGCCTGGTCCGGATGCCACGAAGAATTGCTCATCGCATTCGGCGAGCAGCGCGTCGTCGGATAGCGCGAACGCGCGTTTGGCTTCGAGGACCGAGACTCCCACGTGCGCAATCCAATCAGGTGCGTGACTTCCGTGCAAATCGCCTTACCTTGCGTGCGTGGCCGACGCTCCGCGTTTGATGGAACCTCGAGCAGCGGCAGATGTTCTGCTGCGCGGTCTCAAGGATCCAAAGCATCCGATGACCGTGGCGGATGCCTCGGCGCAAAGCGGCCTCCCGCTGCGCGACACGGAGTCAGGTCTGCATTGGCTCACGAGCGAGTATCGCGGCCATCTGCGGGTGACCGAAGACGGCGACCTCGTGCACGTCTTTCCGTTTGGTTTTGCGAAACCGTGGGAGACACGCGATGCGATCGATCGGCTCTGGGGCAAGGCGTCGCGCGGTCTCTTTGGCATTGGTCGATTCGTGGTGCGCGCGTGGATCCTGATCGTGATGATCGGCTACACGGCGCTCTTCATCGCGTTGCTCATCGGCCTCGCGTTCGCGCGTCAGGGCGGCAACGATCGGGGCCGTGGTCCAGGCGCGGGTCTCGTCGGCGGCATGATTCGAGTCCTCGCGGACGCATTTTTTTGGACCTTTCATCCATTCTCGCCGTTGTACTATCAGGCTGGATACGCGGGGCGTTCGATGAAGCGCGCGCGCGAACGTCATCGATCCGCCGAGAGCGAGGTGCCCTTCTACG
>JAYVXK010000994.1:0-3756 GCA_043785265.1 Myxococcales bacterium
GCCGATGCTCGAGACCACTCCGCCGGTCACGAACACGTACTTCGTCGGTTTCCGGCTCATCGCGCTCTCCTTCGTGCTCGAACAATGAGCACGTCGGACGGATAGCTTATCTCACCCGGTCATTGAACGCGACTCACTTCGCGCGTACTTGCTCTTGCTCACCATAGCGCATGACCTGCGTGCGGCTGAGGTCGATGATGCCGACCGCGCCGAGCAAGCGAATCATCACGTAAGTGGGATCGACCTCGAACCAGCGGACTGCAAAATTGGGGCTCATCGCGAACTTGTGATGGTTGTTTTGAAAGAGCTCGCCGGCGGTCAGAAAATCGAACGCGAGTGTGTTGCGAGACACGTCGCCGTTGTCGTAGTTGCGATAGCCGTAGCGGTGACCGCACCAATTGACGATCGCGCCGTGCATGGGTCCCATGATGAAGTGCAAAGGCAAGAGCGCGAACATCCACGTGTGCGTTGCAAACACGAAGTAAAAGCCGATGTACATCGAGCCCCATGCGATGCGCGCCATCCAGTTTTGGCTGAGTCGATCGAGCGCCGGCCAATCGGGCATGCCGCCGTCGAACTTGGCTTCGGGCTCTACCCGCCGATAGGCAAAGCCGTCGTAGGTGTGCTTCGTCGCGATCATCATCGTGAAGAAGTTGGAATGATTCTCGGGTGAGTGCGGGTCTTTTGGCGTGTCGCTGAAGGCGTGGTGCATGCGATGCAAAATCGCGTAGCCGCGCGTCGACAGAAAACTCGGACCCTGCACGACGTACGTGAGCACGTGGAAGAAGCGCTCCCAACCGCGGCTCATCGTGAACTGTTTGTGCGCGCCGTAGCGGTGCAGAAAGAAGCTCTGCAAGAACACCGACAGCTGCCAGTGCAACACGAAGAAGATCGCGATGACCATGATCGACGATTTGCCTCAAATGCAGCCACGAGGGCATCATGGTTCGGTCATCTTCTCGTGACGCGGACGGCACATCCGCGCAAAAGCGCGGTGTGGTCTGCACCAGGGTAGAGTCATTTTTCGGAGGACTTGGCCGTGACGCGCTTCGCAGATCGCTACGAGCTTGGCGGAATTCTCGGATCGGGGGGATTTGCCACGGTCTATCGAGCGCGCGATCGGGCTGAAAACAGGGACGTTGCGATCAAAGTCATCTCCGAGGCCGGTGGGTCGAGTCCCGATTTGGTCGATCGCTTCCGTCACGAGGCTCTCGCGTTGTCCCGCTTGTCGTCTCCACACGTCGCGCGGGTGTTCGACTTCGGCAAGGACGACATCGGATTGTACCTGGTGATGGAGCTGATCCTCGGAGTGCCGCTTGACGCAGTCGGACTCGGCCGTGCACTCACGGAGCGAGAGGTGCTCGTGGCGGCCAAGTCACTTCTCTCTGCGCTGAGCGAGGCGCACTCGCACGGTTTGGTGCATCGAGACATCAAGCCCGCCAACATTCTCGTGCCGCGTGGAATCGCCGGTCTCGACGCTCTCAAGGTGCTTGATTTTGGCATCGCGAGAGCAGAACGACGCAGCGAGATCTTGCTCGCGCTGGGATCTTCGGAGACTCAGCAGGGTCATGTGGTGGGCACGCCCGCTTACATGGCGCCCGAGCAGGTGACGCTGGACGAAGTGGGCCCGGCGGCAGACGTCTGGTCGGCAGGTTTGGTGCTCTTCGAGTTGCTCGATCGCGGTCCATTGTTTCCAGGCGGCAGCGAGCGCGAACAACTCGTGGCCCGGATCTCGACCGACGCAAACATCGAAGACCGCGTTCAAGAGCCTCTGCGGAGCCTCTTCCACAAGATGCTCGCGCGCGATCCAAGTCATCGTTTTGCAAACGCCAGTGATGCGTTGCTCGCTGTCGCCGGCGCTCATCCCGCGACATCGCGTTCCGCTTTGCCACAGAGCGAAACCGCGTATGCGCGCACCGAGTTGAAGAGTGTCGCGCCGCCATCTCGTCGGTCGCTCGGTCCGCCACGCAGACCAGAGCTCGTTCGTCAGCTTGCGCGTCTCGACAAGGACCCGATGGTCGCGTTCAAGCAGACGTTCTTCGCCCTTGATTTGGCCATGATCAACGCGCTCGCACGCCGGGAGCGCGGCTCTGCGATCGGCCAGATCACGTCCGCTCTATCGCTCGCTTTGCGGATCGAGTTGGAGGCCGCTGCGGTCGTGCTCGAGCCTCTGCTCGCGACCAATCCGCTCGCGCGTGCGCTCTCGGCGACGGTCGTCATCGCGCGCAGCAATCTCTCGATCGCCAAAAGGTTGGACGCGGATCCAGCGGATACTTGGATATCGGAAATCGATCCGTCTCTCGCGTGCATGCTCGCGGGGGTGAGCACAGCTCTGAGTGGTCCAGAGCGAGCGGTGCGAAATCTCGCGATGGCAACCAAAGCCTACGAACGCGCGAGAGGCTCGCACGAAGGCGAAATCGCGCGGGTCGCAGCGCGTGTGGCCGCTGGCGTGTCTGGCAGCGCGCCGATCGATGAAGCGCTCGCGGACGTGTTGCTCTCCTACGAAGAGTCGAAACCGCGATGCCCTGCAGATGAGTTTTCGCGTTCGCTTTCGATTGGCAACTTGGCATTTCGCGCCGACGAACTGGTCGCTCGCGAACACCTGGAGAGAGCCACACGCGTCGCAGCCGAGACCGCAGCGGCGCTGTTCGAAGCGCGCGCGCTCGTGAGTCTGGGAGCGGTGATGCTCTCCGCCCGCCTAGAAATCGGCCTAGTTGGACTCGAGCGCGCCTCGACCTTGCTCGCCCATGGCGAGGCAACGAGCTTGGAACAAATGGCGACCCACAACACAGGCGCGGCCTTGATGATCGCACGCCGCTACCGCGAAGCGATCCCGTACTTGCAGCGCGCCATCGCTCTCGCACGAGAAGAGTCGCGCGTGGAGTACGACGCACTCGCAGGTGCCAGTCTGGCGTTCGCATGCTTGACTCAAAACGACGAGAGCGAACTCGAAGCGGCGATGCACGAACTCGCCAGTGTCGACGAGACGGCAGTGTCGCCGCGCGCGCGTTCGTTCATTCATACTGTCCAGGCCCTCCGCGCCCTCCGCAACATCGACGCCATCCGCGCGAGTCGCGAAGCGCGAACAGCCTGCGATTGGGGCGAAAAAGCAGGACTCAGTGGCACCGACGCGTGGCTCATCGCCCAAGTGTTCGACCTGACACTCGCCGTGGCCCGCGGCGAAAATGTCGACGTGCTGGGTCGCTCGGCAGACCTCGAGCACACCTCCCGCGAGCGAGGCTTCGCGTCGTTCTTCTGGTTCGACGTGATGATCAAGTCCTTCGAGCAAATCCCAGACGCGGGATTGAGAGAAGCGTTGCTCGACCCGATGAAACGCGTGGCCATGTTGCTCGGCCCGCAAAGCTGAGACGGGAGCGGGGACCGGGACGGGGACGGGAGCGGGACGGGAGCGGGGACGGGGACGGGGACGGGGCCCGGGACGGGGACGGGGCCCGGGACGGGGACGGCGGACGGGGACGGCGGACGGGAGCGGGGACGGCGGACGGGGACGGGGACGGCGGACGGGAGCGGGGACGGCGGATGGGACCGTTACGGCGCGGGAGCGGACAGTTCCGTGCGGACGTCCCAGAGTTCGGGGAAGAACGTAAGGTCCAGTGCTTTCTTCAGGAAGCCAACGCCCGAGCTGCCCCCGGTGCCCCGACGAAATCCGATGATGCGTTTGACCGTCGTCATGTGACGAAAACGCCAAAGCTGAAAGCGCTCCTCCACGTCCACGAGCTTTTCGCACATGTCGTA
>JAYVXK010000995.1:0-11989 GCA_043785265.1 Myxococcales bacterium
GTAGCTGTGAAGGGCAACTTGAGAATGTTCGCGTTTCCGCTCGTCGTCACCCCGTTGGGGGTGCCCGTCATCGAACCACCGGTGTTGTCTCCCCACCACCAAAACGCACTGCTGATCGCACCCGAGTGATCTCGAGCCGCGCCAACCGCCGTGTTGTTCGCGATCGGATTGGCCTGTTCGTCGATTACAAACAGACCCTCCTTGCTGCATTGACCAACCTTGTTGTCTCCCCAACAGGTGACCTCGCCCGCGGAGCTTCCGCTGTTGACGAGCGCGCACGTGTGATTGCTGCCCGCCGCCACTCCAAAAATCTTGCTCGGATTGTTGATCGGCACGACGATGGGAGCGTTGGAAGCTAAGTTCTTACCGGCTGGACCAAGTTGCCCGCGTGTGTAGTCGCCCCAGCACGTGACGATAGGGTTGCCAATATTTCCAGGGTTCTGAGTGCTGCACGAGTGCGAATCGCCGACCGCGATGTACTGCTGCCCACCGTTCACCGTCACGGTGGTCGGACTCTCGAACGACGATGTCGCCAAGCCCGTCACTTCACCAAATTGGTTCGATCCCCAACAGTGCACGTCGCTCGCCGAGAAGCTGAGCGCGCACGCGTGAGACTTGCCAAGAGAGAGTGTGCCGACATCGACGAGGCCCGTGTCAGTGGGAACGGTCAAGTCTGCGGAAGGCGTGATGCCCATTTGACCCGACAGGTTGCTACCCCAACATTGGACGCGATGGCTGGTGGTGACCACGCACGTGGTGTTGCCACGCGCGGTGATGCTCTCAGGAGTCGCAGGAACCGGCAGGATGACGTCCGCCACGGCAATCGCATCGAGGGCGATGGCGTCAGTCGAGGCATCCGGTCCACCGCACTTGCCTGCGACTGCGTCACAGCCGACCACGTCGCTCACGCACGTGCCTCCAATGCAGGTCTGTCCCGCATCGCACGAGACACCGGCGCACGCCGAGTCGAGCACGATGGGGATCTCGAGCGGCTTGTGTTGGATGAACGCAAGCGAACGTCGGGCTTCGATGCAGGACGCCAGCAACTTGTGATCGATGCCTTTGGTCGCAAAGTTCGTAGCGCATTGATCGGCGGTGATGCTCTCGTCAATCGTTCCTACGACCCGGATCACCACCCGCTCGTCCTGCGAGGCGTGCGGGACGAGAACGATGGAACCCACGTAATTCGCAGGCGATCCGCTGGCGCAAGCGGTCGTCTGTGCGAGTGGAGCGTCCGTCGCTCCCAAAAAAATGTCTGCGCTCGGTTTGCGCGCGCAACCGACGTTGGTCGAGAGTTTGATCGTGATCTCCGTCGCTTCGAGGCACGACGTGGCCACCACCGCAAACCCCGCCAAGACTCCGCAAAGACCAACCCCCACCCATCGTTTGCGGTTCATCGCGCAGCCTCCAAGACAAGAAAGTACACGAAAGTATGTCACGGCCGGAGCGCTTCGCTACCCGATGATCATCGCCTCGGAGAGGAGAAGGTTGCCCGTCTTGTAACGACGCAGGTTCCAGCGCTCGAACATGGGCAGCGGTGTTCGCTCGCGAATGTGCTGGGCAATCAGTTTGCCGACGACAGGCGCCATCATGAAGCCGTGACCCATGAAGCCGTTGGCTTGATAGAAGCCCTCGATCTCATCGACTTCACCGACGATCGGATTTTGATCGGGAGTGATGTCGTAGCAGCCTGCCCACTGACGCAGGACTTTCACGTCGCCCAGAATCGGGCATGTGCGCGTGAGAGCGCGTGCGTAGCGACCAAGGAATGCATGCGAGCTGTCTTGATTGAGGCCCGCAGGCACGCGTTCTTGTCCCACGCCTCCCACGATCTCACCACGCGTGGACTGGCTGAAATACAGGCCATCTGTGAGATCTGCGACCAGCGGCTTGAGCCATGGCTTGAGCGGTTCGGTCGAGCAGATTTCGTGGCGGTGTGGATGATTGGGCAAGGCTACGCCGAGCAATTTTGCGATCTCGGGTGACCACGCGCCGCACGCGTTGACGACAGTGCGCGTGCGGATGCGTTCGGGTTTGGCGGCAGGCTCGTCGAGTTTGCGAATCACTACGGCCTCGATGCGTCCTGCGGTCGTGTCGAAACCAGTGACCTCGCGGAACGTACGCACACGGACACCGAGTTTGATGGCAGCTTGCGCAAAGCCCCACACGAATGGCCACGGAAAGACCACGCCGTCATCAGGATTGAAGCTCGCTGCAAGCACACCGCTCGTATCCAACTCGGGCACGAGCTTGCGAGCCTCTTTTGGTGTCAGCATTCGCGTGGGAAGACCGCACTCGTTTTGCAACGTGACGCTGGCTTCGAGCGCGCGACGTTTTTCTTCGGTGCGCACCAAAAACAAGTAGCCGCCTTGCCGAAACCAGACGTTGATCTTCATCTCGGTCGCAAACTCGCGGCACATGCGGATGCTCTCTTGCATCAATCGAATGTTCGCTTCGCTCGACCATTGCGCGCGCACGCCCCCACCGTTGCGACCACTCGCGCCGCCGCACAAATAACTCTTGTCGACGACGATGACGTCTTTGGTGCCCAATCGCGCCAGGTGGTAGGCGATCGCGAGCCCCATGATTCCGGCGCCAATCACGACCACCTCGGCGCGCTCGCTCATCAGAAGTGACCCGTGAGCGAGGCGCCCAAGAGACCAGGACCGATCGCAGGCCAGAGACCGATCTCGGTCGGCTCGAGTTTTTTCGGTGCGTCGGGTTTGTTGCTCTTGTCGCTCTTCTCGCGAATCGTGGGGCCAGACAGTGATGGCTGATCGAACGCGTAGAGCAAGAGTCCGGTCACGGACAAAGCGACGCCGGCGCTGAATCCGATGAACGCGCCGCCTTGCCAAGTTTTGCGGGTCGACACTGCGGATTGGTAAGACTCGAGGTCTTGGCCCGTGATGTTTTGCGTCGCGCTGCGATCGAGAATGCTCTTGGCGAACGATTGACGTTCGAGTGCAAGCGCGACGAAGACGCCACCTGCGACTGCTCCAACTGCGCCTGCCAATAGAAACCCAGTCGCGACTTTGCGTTGCGTGCTCGTGGGCATTGGCATTTGAAGCGTCTTGGCTTGTCCGCGGTCGAGATCGACTTCGACAATCGCGGCGTCGTGACCGTTCTTCGCAACGGAGACCAAGTGCGATCCTGGCGGCACGGCGATTGGTTGCAACAGCGGCGTGTTTCCGGTGACGCGTCCATCGACCTCGACTCTCGCGCCGTCGAGCGTCTTGATCGTGAGCAACCCAGGCTTGTCTTTGAGCGGGAAATCTTGCGCAACGAGCGACCCGTCGACGGCGATGATCTCGTGCGTCTCGTCGACGAACCCTTCCGCAGAGACGACGACCGTGTGCTTGCCTTCTGTGACTGCCTTGATCAGGGGTGTCTCTACCGGTGGCGCACCGTCGAGCGAGATGTGCACATTGGGCGTGCCTGTCGAGTTGATGCTGATGCGCGCGGGCTGCTTGAGCGCTGGCCGCACGTCGGTCGAAGCCGCGAGACGATCGGCTGCAGGGCCCAACTCGGCGAGCGCCTGCGATGCATCCGACTTGCGAGAACCATCTGGGGCGGCAGCGAGATACTCGCGATACTTGGCTACGGCTGCGCGGAGGTGATCGGTGTTGGTCGTGTCGTTGTAGTACTGGCGGCGATGCGCCTGCGCGATTGAAAACAGAATGGCTGGCCGCGGAGCGCGCTTTTCGGCTTCCTCGAATGCCTGAATCGCCGCGAGAAAGTCGCCGCGCTCATAGGCTTGCGCACCCGCGCTGAAAAGAGTCTTTGCTTGGTCGACGCTGCTCTGCGCGTGAACGATCGGCGCTGCCAAGAAGGCGCACAAAAAAGCCAAGGGCACGACACGCCTCATGGCCTGACCGCCGCCCCGCGAAACAACTTGAAGCCAGAGGGACCAGCGACGATCACATCCTCTACGCCGTCACCATCCACGTCAGCGGCGCGAACGTCGAGAAGGGACCCAGCTTGCTCGTGAGCGAACGGAACAGCGCACGAGATGAAAACAGGCGGCGTACAACTGCCAGGCGGCGCAAACGCACGTGGAGAGTCCGGCGCCGTGGGAATGATCACGACGCCGTCGAGTGTGAGAACGGCCACTTGCGCGCGTGAATCAGGCGTCGCGTGAATCGTCGTAGCGGCGACAGCGTTTGGCGGGAGAGTCACTGACACTGCTTTGGTGTAGTCGAGCGAGCCGGTCTGATTGTTGAACATCACCTTCGCGAACGGCGCCTTTTCGCTCAAAGCGAAGACGAGCACGTCCTTCGCGCCATCGCCGTCGATGTCTCCTATCGAAACTGAAAGTGGGAATGTGCGCGTCGACGCCTGACCTTCGAAGGTCACTGGCGCTGAGCGGCCACTCCAACTGCGGGCAGTGTTGGCGGTGTCGAGAGCTGTGATCACGAATACGCCAGGGGTGACCACGTCCTTTCGCTTGTATGCGGGAATCAAAATTAGCGCTTCGTCCACGCCGCCCGCTCCTGGCGGATCGAGGTCGAGCGCGACAACGCGACCACCGTTGAGTTGCAGAGGATCAATCGCGACGGCCGCTTGCGCAGGGAGTGGCACCAACTTTTGCGCATCGAACTGCGCATCGCCGCTCACTGGAGCTGCCCAGAGTTGCCCTTTGTACAACGGCGGTTTGGGAGCATCCGGCGCCGTATCGATCGCGATCGCCACGAGCGCAGTGCGCCCCGACGGATCACCCACGGGCAAGAAGTTGCCGACGACCGCATCGAATGCTGCGCCTCGTGTTGGCGGCATCGAGGAAGTTGCAAGCGTGAAGGGCGCGGTGAGCTCGCGGCTCGTGCTGCCTTGAATCGCGAGCGCATAGAGTTGACCATTGATCTTCGTCAGCGCGGCGATGCTCGACACGTAGTCGGGTCGACCTCCCACCCAGCTCAAAAGAGCTGGCTCCATTTCAGAGATCGGCGGTACGCGTCCAGCAAATGTGGGTGCACTCGGGAGTCCGCCTCCCGTTCCGTATTCGACCCAAAACACATCACTTGGTGTGGCATCGAGAAGCGATTGGCTGTCTCCGCTGACCGACACGCAGAGGTCGTAAGCAAGATCACCGTCGACGTCTGCGATGACCAGATGCGTTGGCGTGCCATCGAAAGCGCGCGGCACGTGATTCATCAAAAAAGAGCCGGTGCCGTTGTAGAAGTCGAGGCCCCCCGAGGAGATCGCGACAACGTCCTGGAGGCCGTTCGCGTTCGTGTCCAAAATTCGCGCTTCGGTCCAGCCGGTCGGAGACGATGAAGCAATGCTGAACGGCACGCGATCTGCGGCGCCGAATCGAATGCGTTGAGGGTCCACCCAATCGAGCACCGAATCATCGTCAACGAAGCCAATGTCGAGGGGAGCAACCAGGGGTCCGTCCACGACCTTTTTGGCGCCATCGTAGAAGGGGTAGACACCAAACTTGTTGTCGCTCACAAGCGGCTTGTCCATTGAACTGAAGTTGCCATCGCCGATCGCATACGCGACGTACAACGGGATGCCGACTCCGTCGTTGGATCCGGTGATCACGACGTCAAAGTGCCCGTCGCGGTTGACGTCCTTGACGAACGCGCGTCCTCCCACCGTGGCTTTGGGAGGCAGGGGCAAGGTGGTCGGTTGCCACGGAGCCCCAGGAAATGCCGGCACGTCCTCGACATTGGGGAGAAGCAGATTCGGGTTGGTCTGGCTGCTCGTGGGCTTGCAGAGCGGTTCGAGGATGATGTCGGTGGCGCCCTTTGGTGCGATCACGATGCTGTCACACAGCTCACCCACCGGAGCGATCGCCAAGGGCGCGATTGGAGGTCGCCCTACGAACGATGTCGGTCCTGACGCGAGCGGCAAGACCGAAAGAGGCAGCCCGCCCGTGGCGGCGCTCACGTCGTTGTAGGCCAGCACGTAAGGTTTTCCCTTGTAGGGCCTGTCGATGATGATGAACAGATCCTGACCTGGGTGAAAGTTCGTCGCCAACGCTGGAAGCACCATGGCTTCTTTTGCGATCGACCCAAGCGGAAAGGACGGATAAATCGTCGGCAGCAGCGACCGGTCGGATCGCGCCCGCCACACGTTCACGCCGCCGCCGAGCACACGTTCAACAGACTTGCCCGTGACGTAGTCGGTGGTCAGTTCTACTGCAGTGTCGACCACGGTAATCGAAGCCAGGCCATCGGCCGTGAGACTGCCAGCGACGACGCGACCTCGTGTGACGGGCAACGAGGTGACTTGCGACAGAGCGATGGAGTCCGCTGTGGCTCCGTGATCGAAAAAGTGCACGCGCAGGCCAGAAGCGGCTTGCGTGACGACATCTTGATGACGATCACCATCGAAGTCGCCGATGGCCATCTGTTCGACCGGAACCCCGACGGGCGTGGCTTTGCCAAAGGTACCCGAAGGCAATCGACAGATGTTGTCGGCACCGCATCCGTAGCTGTCTGGACAAGTGTGTTGCTTGGAAGAGTCGCAGTCGAACCGGCATGCGCCCTGTGCTGAGGTCGCAGCGCGACAAAATGTGGTGCCGCCAACGCCGAACGAATCGCAGTCTTCGTTCGTATCGACGACTTTGTTTCCGCAAACGTTCGCGTCGACGTTCGGCAGATTTGCACACGATGCTGCAAGCACGATGCTGCTGATCACCGCAAAAACGAACAGCTTCATCGAAACGGGTCCTCGATTTCTTTCACCTTGTGACCACCGCTTGCGGTGTGCGTCGGGGTCGCGATCTTATCGAGCGTAATGGCAACGACCTCATCGCTGTGGGGTGTGACCGTGACGTCTTTCGGTTGATAGCCCTGCGCTTTTATCGTCAACGTGATCGGTTGATCTCCGCGCATGAGTGTCAGCGGCGACCCAGCTGCCCCGACGCGTTCGTCGCCACGGAAGACCTCAGCGCCCACCGGCGCGCCTTGCATCGTGAGCACAATCGACGTCGACAACGCAGGCGCTGACGAAGCCGCACTCACGGTCGTCGCGCTCACGGTTGCACTTTGCACCAAACCCGTTTGCACGGGCTCTTGCCGATTGTGCGTAAACACGAAGAACGCGGCGACGCCCATCATCGCGGCGACCCCCACCGCTGCCAACGCCCACGTCTTCTTCTTGCCGCCATTTGCGGGCACCTCGTTTGCGGCGCCGTTCAACGTTTGCGGACCCTGCACGAGCGTCTTGGCTTGAGCGAACTTCTGGAAGTCGACTGGCGACAGTTTGGGTCCCGATTGCATCGACGACGGAAGGCTCGGATCCGGAACGAAATCTCCCGCGCCTGCCGCCGCCTCCGCGAGTTCGTCGACCGCCGCTGTGAGTGACGCCGGTCGCGCAGAGGCGTCCTTCGCGAGCATGTGCAAGATCGCCGCATCTACACTCGGGGACAGACCATCGCGCACACTCGACGGCACTGGAGCGTCCTGAGTGATTTGCTTGAGCAGGATGTCCATCACGGCTTCGCCATCGAATGGCAACTTGCCCGTGACCATCTCGTAGGCCATCACGCCAAACGAGTAGATGTCCGTGCGGTTGTCGACGCCCACGCCGCGCGACTGCTCGGGCGACATGTAGTGAGGCGTTCCCATCGGTGTTCCTGTTTGCGTCTTCGTTGCGCCGCTCGATTCGCCAAGCAACTTCGCGATCCCAAAATCGAGGATCTTGGGTACCGCGCGACCTTCGTCGTCGAACGTGAGAAACACATTTTCCGGCTTCAAATCGCGGTGAGCGATGCCTTGTGCGTGTGCCGCGTCGATCGCGCGCGCGACGCCTCGCAAAATCGGAATGGCTTGTTGGAGGGCCAGTGGACCTTTGGCGCGCATGAACCCGTCGAGAGTCGTGCCCTCGAGCAACTCCATCACGTAGTACTGACGACCGTCTGGGAGCGAGCCAAACGCGAAGATGTCGATGATGCCCTTGTGGCGGATCTGATTGACGGCGCGCGCTTCTGAGATGAAGCGACCCACCATCTCCGGCTTGCTCGACAGATCGCGACCGAGCACCTTCACCGCAGCGGCTTTGCCAATCAGCGGATGCATCGCCCGATAGACAGCACCAAACCCACCCTGACCGATTTTGGCTTCAATGCGATAGTCAGCCACGATCTCACCAGGCTGAAGATCGACGTCCACACCTTTGAACGCCGCGTCGGGCAGCAAGTCGGTTCCGTCCGCCGCGCACGTTTTGATGTCGTCCGAGTAGTGCGTACGACAAGTAGGGCACGTAGCCATGTCAGGGTCCTCGCCGAATCATAGCTGAGAAAGCAGGACGCGGACCAGAGTGTGAGAATCCACGAACGGGCTAATTTGAGCCATAAACGCGAGACGCGCGCTTTAGGGTGTCAACGTCGAGACGATGCTGCTGTGGAGTGCCGTGCACGCCACGAGCATCCCCCGCGATAGCTCGAGGCTGCCGTCACGATAATCGATCAACGTTCCATCACCCGCCGACAAGATCGCCCCCGACCCCATCGCGATGGCGTCGCCTGCGCATGCATCCCAAAGCATGCCCGCTCGCTCAAGGTGCATGTACGCGTCTGCTTCACCCGCGCACACCAGGACGGTCTTGAGTCCAGCCCCTCCCGTGGGGATGGCGTCGCCGTCGAGCTTGGCAATCGCCGCGCGCGTGCGTTCTCCATAACGTGAGCGAGAAACCAACACGCGAAGCTTGGCACCGGGAACGCGCACGTGCATGGCGCTTCGCGATCCATCAGGCGCAACTTGGAATGCACCAACCGTGGGACCGCCAAGAAACACTCGGTTCAATGCGGGCGCGTCGATGACACCAAGCGCGGCTCGACCTCCCCGCGCCAAGCCGATCATCACCGCAAACTCCCCATTTTTAGCCAAAAAATCGCGTGTGCCGTCGAGCGGATCGACGAAGAACGTATCGCTCGCGTGCGCCCGCGCGGTGAATGTCGACGGGTCGCTCTCTTCGGCGACGATGGGTACGCCCGGAAAGTCGCGTTGCAACGCGCGCACGATGAGTTCGTTCGCGGCGCGGTCGGCTTCCGTCACGGGGTCGTCCGGGCCTTTGTATTCTGCGCGGATGTCTCGCGCGTATGCTGCGCGCACCACGTCGGCTGCTTGGTGCGCGATCGCAGCAAGCACGTCGAGGACCTGCTCATCACTCGTCACGTGAGAATGCCTACCTTTGCGAGCGCGCGAGGCAACTTGGTCAGCGCTTCGTCGGGGAGATATCGTGGGCCGCCGCCTGTTTCGCGAACGAGTTGCTCGGCCTGTTCGATCGTTCGCGCTCCGAGCACCACACTGGACACGATCGTCGACGACAGGACGAAGCGCACGGCTGCAGCGCGTGGAGTCTTGACGTCACCGGACACCAAGAACTTGAGCCTCTCCAGCTGATCGAGGCGCGTCTCGAGTTCGAGTTTCGTCCAGCGATCGCGTCGATGATCGCCTTCGCCAAATTCGCGGTCTTTGGCCCACTCGCCCGACAAGAGTCCATGCGCGAGCGGCGAGCGCGCGAGCACGCCAACACCAGAGACCATGACATCGCCCGCGACGCGATGCAGATCAATCGAGTGGACGAGATTGTAGGCGAGCTCGATCACGCTCGCGCCGCGCTCGATGGCCATGCGCGCGACTTCTTCGTCTCCAACGGCCACACCCCAGTGCGCAATCTTCTTTTCTGCGACGAGCGCCTCCATCGTGTCGACTGCTTCGCCGCCCACGAGCGCATCGACACTTGGGTTGTGAAGAAGAAACACATCAAGCACGTCACGTCGCAGCCTCTTGCGCGATCGATCCACCGACTCGCGCAAAAACGAAGCATCGAAACGTTTGCGTGGTGGATCAATCGTGCGATCAGTGCCGCCCTTCGTCACGAACACGACGTTGATGTTCTTGGCCAGAATACGGCCGATCAACGCTTCCATCTTGCCGCCGCCGTACGCGTCTGCAGTATCGATGAGCGTCATCCCCATCTCGACGCATCGCTTGATCACCGACTCAGCATCGCTCTCGGCGACGGGTCCGCATGCGTCACCCGAGAGCCCCCAAGTCCCGACGCTCATCTCGGATACGTACAGGCCTGTTTTTCCGAGCGGCCGTTTACGCACGACTATCGGTTACACGCTTGCTGCTCGCCGCTCAAGCGAGTCGCACATGCAGGTTGGCTATCCAACGTGTTCTCTTCTGTACAATGGTGTCGCACATCCGCCCTATCCCGTGGAAGCCTAGGAAACAGCGGGATTGTGCTGTGGCCAGTGTGTGCAATGAGCCTCGGGCCCGCTCGAAAAGCGTGGATTCGTGCACAAATACACTGCTGCAACACTCGCAATCGCTGACGATTTTTTCGGAACTCGCTCGCTTCAACCGCTGTCTCTCCCTGTGAACGTTGCGAGTGCGTGAAAGCGCCGACGACGACGTGAAACAACAAGCGCGGAGCCTTCCGCGCTCGACGGCACGTCCGCGCCTGGCGCGGCGTGGTCAACACCAGAAAGAGGTTTGTCATGAGCACGGCAACGATGAGCAACGTGGGCGCATTGGAGATGAACTCGAGCCAAGACGAGCTCGAGGTCACGCTGTTTTGGGGCAAGGCGCAGGACGCGAATGCTCTCGGGCAGAAGCATGTGTCTCTCGGCAAGAGCGTGCGCATCGGTGAGATCGCAGGCTGCGACTTTGCGATCCCGAGCGAAGTGATTGGTGTCGAAGCTCTCGACGTCGTCACGCATCGCGGCGGCGAAGTCGTCATCACTCCTCCGGCGAACGCCTTCGTGTTCGTCGACCGCATGGCCCGCAGCGCAGAGCCTTTCGTGCTCGCGCACGGCAGCGTCGTTCAAATCGAAATGGGCGCGTTCTCGATGAGCATCTCGATCGGCGAAGCGGCGAGCAAGTTGCCGGCAGAACTCGGCAAGCGCTTTGAAGAGTCTGGCCTCGGCACGATCGGCTTCTCGGCGGTTGCGCACGCAGCCTTCCTCGCAGCGTTCGCGTTCTTCATGCCCTCGCTCAGCAACGCAGATGTCGAGGGGATCGACCGCGATCAAATCTTGATGATGAAGACCTACCTCGACTCGTCTGCCGAAAAAGAGAAAGAGACTCCCCCGCCAGTCGTCGGCGAAGCGAACGATTCGAGCTCAGGCGCGAATAGCGGTCAGCCCGCTGCAGGATCAGAAGGCGCGATGGGCCAAACCAAGCCGGTCGACAAGCCCGGCCACTGGACCGCAAAAGGCGACGCGAATCCGCAAGACGTGCAACTCGCCCGCGAACGCGAAATCAACGACGCCCGGGAGTTCGGCATGATTGGTCTTCTCAACTCGGCGCGCATGAGCGACTCGAACGCACCCGTCGTTCCCTGGGGATCGACCTTGGTGGGTGCAGACAGAGAGAGTCACCTCGGCAATCTTTGGTCCGGCGACATGGGCGATGCATTCGGTAGCGGCCTCGGCTTGAGCGGTACTGGTGAGGGCGGCGGCTGCACGAATGGCGATTGCCGCGGCGTCGGCATCAACGGTGTCGGCAACTACGGTCATGCAGGTACTTGCGCTCCAGGCGAAGACTGCACGGGCGGCACAGGTCACGGTCACGGCCACGTCGTTGGCACTCACATTCCGCAGGGTCCGACGATGCGCCAGCCCATCAAGATCGAAACGAACGGTCGCCTCGACCCCGCGGTCATCCAACGCATCGTTCGTCAGAACTCGGGTCGCATGGTGGCTTGTTATCAAGACGGCCTGCGCACCAATCCAGGCCTCAACGGCCGCGTCGCAGTGCAGTTCATGATCGGTCGCGACGGCTCGGTGACCACATCGCAGGACTCCGCAGGCAGTGACCTCGCAGACATGAACGTTCGGTCTTGCGTCGTGAAGGCCTTCTACGCCATCAACTTCCCAGTACCCACCGGCGGCACAGTGTCGGTCAACTACCCGCTCGTGTTTTCACCCTCGGAGTGAGATCAGCGACTGACGACCCAGTAGTGAAACGAAGTGAACAGAGACCCGTCTCGAGATCGAACCTCGAGGCGGGTCTTTCCTTTTGCGTCGATG
>JAYVXK010000996.1:0-3751 GCA_043785265.1 Myxococcales bacterium
GTCGCGCAAATGCCCGTTTCGACGTGGTCCTACAAGTCAGACGATCCCTCGGTTCGTCACATGGGACCCATGGCGCAGGACTTTCAGGCTGCCTTTCAACTGGGCAATACCGATCGTGCTTACGACCCCATCGACGCGCACGGCGTAGCGTTCGCCTCGATTCAAGCGCTCTACGAGATGGTCCAAGATCAAAACCGACGCATCGAGCGTCTCGAGCGTGAGAACGGCGATCTAAGGCAAGCGTGCGGAGCCAAGACCGGCCCAGCACACTGACTCTCAAGCCTCCTTAGGCTTCGTTTCTTTTAGACCCCTTAGGTCATAAGTCATCACGGGTTCGGTGCGTCCCTTGACGGTGATCTCACGGATCGGTTCGGCGATGACGATGTCTTTCACCAGCGCATAAGTGTCTGCACTGATGAGGACATCCACTCCGAGTTCTTTGGTGTTGCTCTCCAAGCGCGACGCGAGATTCACCGCGTCGCCGATGACTGTGTATTCCATGCGGGCTTCGCTCCCGATGTTGCCTGCGACGACCTCTCCCGTGTGCACGCCAATGCCCGTGCGAAGAGGAGACACGCCGCGCGCGACGAGACGCTCGTTGAGAGTCGCGAGTGCCGTTCGCATGCGCACCGCGGCTCGCACTGCGCGAACTGCGTCGTCAGGTTTGGACACGGGAGCCCCAAAAACAGCCATGATCGCGTCGCCGATGTATTTGTCGACGACGCCGCTCTCTTCCATGACGATGGTCACCATCTCGGTGAAGTACTCGTTCAGCAGCGCGACCAACGCTTGCGCATCGTTCATCTCTTCGGAGATCGTCGTGAAGCTGCGAATGTCCGAGAAGAGAATCGTGACGGTCAGTGTTTCGCCGCCGAGCTGCACCTTGCCGCTCATCAAGTGCTCCATGACGGTCTGAGTCATGTACTTGCCGAACGTGGTCCTGAGTTTGTCTCTCTCTTTGAGACCGTCGACCATGGTGTTGAAGCCAGTGGCGAGCGCCTCGAGCTCGTCGCCCGTGTGGAGTGCATCTACGTGCACATACTCTTCTGCGCGAAGCTTGGTGAACGCACCGTTGACCTTCGACAACGCGCGCGACATCACACTCGCCAGTCGTGCGCCCAGCGCGATCGATATCAAGGTCGCCAGGGAGAGCAGCGCCATTGCTCCCAATAGATTGTGCAAGACGATGCGGCGAATGTCCGTCACCTCCAAAGCGATGACGACGCCATAGTCTCCCTTGGCGCTCTTCATCGATGCGGGAGTGACTCTCTCGACCGCCCAATCCTCGTCACCGCTCTCTACCATCGAGGGTGCGTTCGTCGCTCGTGATAGTCCGGCGAGCGGAAAATGAGCTGTATTTCCGATCGGCGTGTTGCTGTTCGGAGAGACGAACGCGAGATCGATGGCAAGCTTCTCGGAGACTTCTTTGAGGTAGTCCGCGTCGAGAGGCAGACACGCCATCACCACTCCACCACCTTTGATGCGCTCTGTAGCGACGAACGCCGGTGGTGCAGTGGCCCCAGACTCACACCCGTGTTCGGTCACCCCGCGAAACGAATCGGATGCAAAAGTCCCAAGCGCATGAAGGTCTTCGTTGGGCGCGTCTACTTCGATCTGCGCGAGTCGCTTGTCGCTCGCGTCGTAAAACACCAAGTCGACTCGCGAGTAAGCCGTGTGAAAGATCCGACCACTGGCGATCGCCGCGTTGCTGTTCTTGGATTGAAGCGCCGTCGCGACGTCTGTCTGAGACGCCAACTGCAACACGATCGTATCCATGTCCTTGAGGTCGCTCTCGAGTTCGAGATCAAAACCGTGCACGGCACCGGGCACCCGCTCGTTGACTTGCGCCACGACCTGCCGATCCATGATCCACCACAAAACAGGCAGCGCCGTGAACGTGACGATGGCAGAGAAAGCGACGAGAGCCGTGAGCTTCGCGCGAACCGTATGGAGACCCAACATGTGCAGGCATTATGGTGCATGTCGCCGCGCGACGTAGAGCAATCTCCTGTAGAACCCTCGCCATGAAACGAAGCCTCGTGCGCGCCATCTTTCTCGCGGTTGCGCTCTCTCTCGTCCCCGCCGCTGGATGCACGAAGGAGTCTCCGACGGCCAACGCGCCCACGACCTCGCAGGTGCACTTTTTTGGAGTGCTGCGGGTGCCGGCTCCAGATGGGGATGGTGAAGGCAAACGAAAGGTCTTCAGCGGTGTGCTCGTCGAGGCAGACGGCGGTCCGACGTGGGTCGCTTCGTACGAGTCGAACGCACTGTGGAAAGCATTCGACGGTCGTCGCGTCGAGATCACCGGAGAGCGCTATGTTCCGCAGGATCAAGCGCTCGTCGCACCCCATGTCCGCGTGAAGTCGTTGAGCCTGGAGCGCTCCGATCCGGCAGCAGAATTCACGCGCATCGAAGAAGAGACGATGATCGAGGGTCAGCTGATCGAGTGGACATGGCCTATGGGCACGAAGCTCGCTGGCGAGAAGATGATTCGCTTCACCAGCGCACAAGGACGAGAGTTTTTCATCGCCTCCAAGAAGCCCGATGTTCCGATAGGCAAGCCTTGCACGGTGCGCGCGCGGATCGTCGATCCATCTCCCTACAACGCACGGCCCGACGGCGAGTGGCTGTGGATCTTCGAAGTGACCAAGCCATGACCTCATGGGTAACCATTGAGGTTCTGGTTACCTAGATCTCCTCGTCCAGCGCGTCGCTACCCACGTCGTAGAGCGGCGAATCATGGCCTTTTCCAGGCCAGTCGAACAAGTCTCGTGGTTGGGCGTCGAGCCCCGCGAGCACCAATTGATCGACCATCGCCGCGTGTTCGAAGTACCCCAGCGGTCGACCGAGAGTGGCCCGCATGCGCAAGAGTTGGTGGTGTGGACGCAGCACACGCGCGAGTCGATCGAAGAGATCACGAGCAGAGTCACCTTCGTGCTCGAGTGTGATGACCGTCGCCGGCTCGCTCCAGAACGATTGCAGGGGCCCATGGACCACACTGCAAACGTCGAGCATGACAGCGTTGCGCCCGAGCCCTTCGACCAGTTTTAAGCGTAGCCCCTCTTGCGACCGAGGATCTTCTCCCGCGCACACCACGATCATGCGCTCATGCAAAGGCGCTGCGTGAGAATGCGTGCGCCTGAGAAGTTCGGGCAAGCGCTCGAGAAACGACGCCCAGGGTGGCATGTTTTGGCCGTTGTCCGCGATCGCCCGTAGCGCGATGCGCGCAGCGATCACGCACGCTGCCGCCGATCCGATGACCCGCACGAGCATGTCCCGTTCGTCTCTCGGCCCATGACTGATCAGATTGATGCCTCGCTTGGCGAGCGCGTCCGAAATTGGATCGGAGGACGTGAGCGAGGACGCAACGAGCATCGTTCGAAACTGGTCACGCGCGCGAAAGGCGAGTCGAGCATTGGGAGAGAGGTGCTGAGAAAAGATCACGCATGCATCTGCAGCAGGAACGCGACCGAGCGCAAACGCAGAGAGGGGCCTAAATTCAGCCCAAATGCCAGCTTCCGAGAGCATCGCCACGAGCAAACGCGCCGGACCCTCGCTCGCCCCAACTCCTGTCGTGATCCACCGCGTGGCCAAACCCACACTAGGAAGATCCGGCCCGTCGAGCGCTCGCGCGACTTCGTCCGGGACCTTTCCCACGCGTTCTCGTAGCATCGCGGCGCTCCCGCCCGCCGAACTTGAAGACATATGAAGGAACTCTACAACAGCCCGTACCTCTTTCCTCTGCTCCCTC
>JAYVXK010000997.1:0-3746 GCA_043785265.1 Myxococcales bacterium
AAGGGGCCCCAGTGATGGTTGCCGACAAGAAGATCGCTTGGCCAGCACAACTTGCCCTTGGTGGCGATGGACTTGGAAACTCACTTGATCACATTCGCGCGACCGCGTCTTTGCCCCAGCGCGCCTCGTCCATCAGTCGAACCGAGACCGAATGAACGCAGCATACGAGGGCAGCGCGTCACGCACGAAGCTGATCTTTTTGCCTTCGTCGAAACCACGCGCGACGTAGTTCACGGGGACCTCCATAGGGGAGTAACCGTTTTTGACGATCTTGCATGCGAGCTCGATGTCCAAGTTGAATCCATCGCTGATGAGCGTCACGCCGTCGAGGCACTCGGTGCGAAACACCTTGAACATGGTGTTCACGTCTGTGATGCGTTGTTGATAGAGCGCGTTGAACGTCGCGGCGAACACGAGCTGTCCCACGTTGAGCAGCGTGCGCTTGATCGGATTGGCGGCGAATTGACGCACCTTCCAGTCGCCCGTGCCGAGCGTGCGTGAGCCGAGCACGAAGCTCGTTCGGCGCTGCAAAATAGGCTCCAAAAGCGCGTCGTAGTCGTCGATGTCGTATTCGAAGTCGGCGTCTTGGATGAGCACGATGGTGCCCGTCACCGCCTTGAGCCCCGTCTTCACTGCGTGACCCTTCCCTTGCGGGCGGTCTTCGTAGATCACCTTCACGCCCGGCCGACCTTCATACTGTTTGACGATCGCGCGCGTGTTGTCGGTGCTGTTGCTCTCGACGATGATGAGTTCTTTTTCGATCTTGAGTTGCTTAGCGAGCAGGACGTCGATCACCTCGGCGACGGTCTTTTCTTCGTTGAAGCACGGAAACACAATGGAGAGTTTTTCGGTGGCCTTCGCCGCGCCATGCTTGAACACACTCACGAGTTCGCCCGTGCGCACCGAAACAGACACGCGACCCATCGGCGTCTCGTGCGCGATCTTGGCTGGCAGCGAGCTCGGAAGAATGCGCGAGAGCACATAGTCAGCCGTGTGACGCACTGGATAAGCGAACTGCGCGAGCGGACGAAATCCGGCCGGAGCGAGCAGCGCGCGGAGATTGTCGCGGTTGAAAAACGAACGCTTGAGATCGAAGAACTTGGGCCAGTAGCGTCGCAGTAGTTTTGCAGGCACCGAGTTGGTGTCGGAGTAGACGACGACGATCCAGGCATTTTTCGGAGCGCGCGACGCAATGCGCTCCATGACGGCGCGCGGGTCCGTGCAGGCCTCGAGCGTCCCACGCAACACGATGACCTGAGGGTTTCGCGTGAGATAAGGCGCGAGCCAGTCGACATCGCCATCGAGTGCCATGCTCTCGAACAGCGTGTCGTCGACCTGAGCGACGTCGAGCCCAACACGCTTGGCACTGGGTTGGTCGTTGAATTCGGGCAAAAACTGCCCGACGAGGAGCGTGCGTTCGAGTTTGGTGCCCTCGGCTTGCTCGAAGCGAATCGAGACGTCATCGAGGAAGGTGCTGAAGTCTTCGCAGAAGAGTCGTCGTTCGATGGGGTCGGTGCGATCACCGAGCGCGTCGATGTCCAAAAAGTTGGTGACGTCGTCCCCAACAGGACTCACATAAATCAGGCCGCAATTGCGGCAGCGCACGAAGCGAACACCCACCCGATGAAACACATACTCCGAGTGATCTGCGCGACAGACAGAGCAGTCGACATACTGATTGCGCGATCGCGACGCCGCGACGGCAGGAGAGATATTGAAGACGAGAGCACGCTCGTCTCCACGCAACGGATTCATGTTTTGCAGGCTAGCACTTGTGCGGCCGGCTCGACGAGGGAGCGCCAAAGCGAGCGTTTGGAGGTCGGGAGCGCCCAAATCGCGTCGGACTATTGGTGATGGAGGATCGTTCCGTTGTCACCCACGGCCCAGACATCGTGCGCGCTGCGTCCCCAGACGGTGTTCAACGAGCCTACCGTGTCCAGCGGATTCCAGACGGCGCCGTCCCAGTGCCAGATCGCTTTCTTTTCACCGTTGGCACCGTAGGACCCCACGGTCCAGACATCGCTCGGGCCGCTTCCCCAAAAAGCCTTCGGATCGAATCCGGCAATCAGTGCGCTTCCAGGCACCGATGACCACGTAACGCCATCATAGTGAAACAGCGATTTTTCACCGACCCAAACATCCTTCGGCCCAGTGCCCCAGATGCTGATCGCTCCGGTCGGCCCGCCACTGGGATGTGCCCAGACCTGGCCATCCCAGTGGAGGAAGGCACCGGTTTTGTTTTGGCCCACGACGCCGCCGCCGGCCCAGGCATCGTTCGGTCCACTGCCCCAAACGGTAGTGAGTGGAAAGGTGTAACCGACAAGGTTGTCTGACCACGCGCTGCCGTTCCAGTGCTCGGCTACGCCGCCTCCAAAGTACGCGCCGACCACCCAAGCGTCGGTCGGACTGCTTGCCCATACTGCATTGAGGTCCCCCGCTCTCCAGACGCTGTCACGCGACCATGCCTTCCCATTCCAGTGCCAAATCAATCCGCCTTCATAATAACTGCCGTCGGAGCCTACGGCCCACGCATCGTTCACTCCACTGCCCCCTACTCCTCGCACGTTCTCCAAGTCGTTGACGACGAGCAAAAACGGCTTCCATTGACATTCGTTCCAATGGAGCACGCCATTGTAGGTCCCGACCCACACATCGTTGTCGCCGCCACCCCAAACAGAAGCCAGGCGGACTTTGCTTGCGGAGGGCGTGCTCCAACACCAGCCTCCACCGTCCGGAAAACAGACAGGTGCAGTGCCGCAGTCCGAGTGGTTGGCGTCCGCGTCATCCGAGGCAGCCGTCTTGGTGGAATCCAGACCGGCGTCAGGAGGCACCAAGCTGTCGGTCTCACCGCGGCACGCGACGAGCAGAAGAGTCCACGCGCAACCTATCAAAATGGAGTGCAGTTGCGCCCGGGTTCTGGTGCGGCGGTCGTTCGCGAGCGCGTCTATTCTGGCGGGTTTGGGCATGAGAAGTACCTCGATGGGGAATGAATCAAAGCAAGGCGCTGTCGAGACCGCCGTGCCCAAACTTGGGGTCACCGAACACCGAGAGGGGACTGCCCATCACGTGGGCCAACGTCACCAGCAGGTCTGTGTGCGACGCGCCGCTGAACTTGAGGTAGCGACCCGTGCGGAGCTTACCGTTGCCGCCGCCAATGAGAACAAATGGCATGTCCTCGTGGCTGTGCACATTGCCAGTCGCGAGCTCACTGAACCAAAAAATGACGGTGTGATCGAGCAGGGTCTCATTACCCTCTTTGACCTCCGCCATCTGCTTGCAGAGGCGGGCGAGCTGTTGCGCCTGCCAGACATTGATCTGGACGAGCTTGTTTTTCGACACGAGATCACCGTCGGGTGCATGCGACAGGTCGTGATGGCTATCCTTAAAACCGAGGGACGGAAAAACGGGGCCGCCCGATGCCCATGACCATTGAAGACTCGCGACCCGGGTCAAGTCATTGGCAAGTGCTGCCACGAGCACGTCCATGTGCTTCCGACCGATCTCACCATATTTCGACGGATCTAGCGGATCAAACGTGCTGCCGAGGTCGGGAGGTGGGAAGGTGATCACCGGGGTCGCGCGTCGTATGCCTCGCTCGACTTCGTCAATCGAGCTTTGATGGTAGGTCAGGCGAGCGACGTCATCTCCCGAGTAGCTTTGGATGATCGGGTCGAACTCTTTGCGCGATTGTCGGAGCAGAGAGAGTCGCGCGTCAGGGTCTGGAGTGGAAGGCGGAGCAAAGAGAG
>JAYVXK010000998.1:0-3745 GCA_043785265.1 Myxococcales bacterium
CTTCGGCAAAGACGTGAGTCGTGCTCGATCTCTCAGAGAAGGCTTCGCGCGCGGAGAGTTTCCGAGTGGGGTCGACGCGAACATCTTGAAGAAGTCGGGTGAGCCACTCGTGCTGTCTCTCTCGTTCAGCAGTGTGCTTCGCGAAGAGGGAGTCGTGCTGTGCACCTTCCGCGACGTGACCGCCGAGCGCGCGGTCGAGAGCGAACTCAAGAAGACCAAAAACTTTCTCGAGCGCATCATCGACTCGTCCGCGGACGCGATCATCTGCGCAGACTTGAAGGGTCGAGTTCTCATCTTCAATCGCGCCGCGGAGCGCATCTACCAGCGCAGCAACGCAGAGGTCCTCGGTTCGGACGTGCGCGGCCTTTACCCCGAGGGCGGCGCCAAACAAATCATGGAAATGATTCGTGGCGGAGGAGGGCGCATCGAAGGCGCGCGCACGACGATCCTCGACAAAAAGGGCGAATTGGTGCCCGTTGCGCTCTCTGCAGGGTTGCTCTTCGAGAGCGGCCATCCTGTGGGTTCGGTGGGCGTCTTCACCGACTTGCGCGAGAAGATGCGCATGGAGCAACGACTCCAACAGGCGCAAGAGCAACTCATCGCCCAAGAGCGGCAAGCGGTCATCGCGGAGCTTGCTGGTGCTGCCGCGCACGAACTCAATCAACCGCTCACGAGCGTGGTGATGAGCGCAGAGTTGCTCAAACGAAAACTCGAGCCCGGTGGATCGACCTACGGGATCGCCGAGGTGATCCACGCCGAGGCCGAGCGCATGGCCGAGATCGTTCGCAAGATCGGCAAGATCACCAAGTACGAAACGAAGAGTTACGTGGGGCGGGCAAAGATTCTGGACCTCGACAAAGCAAGCGACGACGCGAGCGCAACCCCTTCGCCCAGCACCACGGGCGAGCGGAGAGGGTGACATCGCATGCAGCGCGACAGAGACCCCACCATGAAAAACCAACAGACCAAGAATCTGGACGACGCTCCTGAGCAGGACATCCCCAAGCCGCAGATCAGCGTCTCATCGGTGGTGATCGCAGACGAGTCTGGCAGCAAGAGCCGCGACATCCTCGTCACCGACTTGCCCGCGCACTGGATCGACGGCCTGCTCGCCGCCGTGATCGAAGTGCCGCTCGGACAAGGTGAGCAAGGGGGGGTGCAAATCGTGATCGACGCGATGGCGCGCGCGATGCCAACCGTTCAGGTCGGCGCCACCCTCGCTCGGGACGGTGAGACCATCGTGTTGCGGGCTGCAACCACCCAAGAAGACGGACTTGCTTCGGGTGAGCGTTCGTCGCGCATGTTTCCACGGCTCACCTACGAACGCACAATCAACCATAAAACAGCCGGTCTGACGCTTCACCTCGCGAGCGACGATCAAAGTCTCGACGACGACAATGCGCCCGCGGTGCGCTTTTGTGCGCGCGCAGGAGACGCGATTTCCACGGCGATCGATCGCGTTCAGGCTCACGAACACGTGGCGGCGTTGCGTCGCGAGCTCGACGCACAGCGCGAACAACTCATCTTCGCAGAGAAGCTCGCCACGATTGGCCAAATGGCTGCCGGGCTGGTGCACGAGCTCAACAATCCGCTCACCGCGATCGTCGCCTACACCGATTTTTTGATCAAGCGATCGGTTGCCCGCGGCGATGAGGGTCATCATCCAGACGAGACCGAACGTCTCCGCCGAATCGCAGAGTCTGCGCATCGCATGCAGCGCTTCACGCGTGACCTCGTCAGCTACGCACGCCCGTCGAATGACTCGCCGCAGCCAGTGGTCTTGTCGTCCGTCATCGACCAGGCGTTGTCTTTCTGCGAACACCTAATCGACGAGTCGGGCGTCAAGGTCGATCGCGAGTTTGGCGACGGGATCTTGCCGGTCCGCGGCATGCCCGAGCAACTCGCTCAGGTGTTCGTGAATCTGGTGACCAATGCTTGCCACGCCATGCCCGAGCGCGGCGGCAGACTGATCCTTCGCACCGAAATCGACGAAGCCGAGGCGCACATCGTCGTCACGATCCAAGACAACGGACACGGCGTGACGACGGAAAACCTGCCGCGATTGTTTTTGCCGTTCTTCACCACCAAGAGCGACGGTCATGGTACCGGGCTTGGTTTGGCCATCGTCAAGAACATCATCGAAGCGCACGACGGCGTCATCCGCGTCGAGAGCGATTCGTCTTTTGGTACACGGTTTTTGATCATCCTGCCTGTTGCGCAGGGTCCCCTCTCGCAACGTCTTTCACGACCGTGACGATCCTCTTCTCAGGCTTCGGACCGTTTCCGTCGGTGCCGGTCAATGCGACCGAAGCGATGATGCGCGTGCTGCTCGCACGAGGACGGCGCGCGGTGGTGTTGCCAGTCGAATGGGCACGCGCAGCGGAGATCCTGCTGACCGAGGCGCGCGCGTGCAACGCGACGCTGTTGGTGATGAGCGGCGTCGCCGGCCCGCGACAACCGTTGTGGATCGAAGCAGGCGCGACCAACTCATGCGCCATGAAGACGGACGCCGCAGGGATGGTGCCCGAGGCCACTGATGGCAGCGAGATCGTGAAGGTCTCGATCGACGTCGCGCTAGCGAAAGTAGCAGCCGATCGAGCATTCGAAGCACGTCGTGCTGTTTTGGAAGAGACCACGAAGTTCGAGGACATCGTTCAGGGCGTCATGATCAGAGAGCCCCGCGAAGACAACGCGTACGTCTGCAACGACACGACCTACCGCGTGGTCCGCGCACTCGCTGGGACCGAAGTCCGCGCGGGGTTTTTTCATTGGCCCAGCGAAGTCGTCGGCGCGCACGTAGAAGCGGCATGCGACCTCCTCGAAGAAGTCGCGCTCGAACTTCAGCCAAGTCGCGCGAGCTGAGCAAAGTCGGTGTCGGGTGTGGCGGTCGCGTCGTGCTCGGGTTCGAACGCGACGAGGATTTCTCCGTCCGCTAGGTAGACGTGCGAGCGATCGACTTTGCCATGCACGCAACCCTGCGCATGCAGCGCCGTGATCGCACGGAGTAAACTTTCTCGCTCGCTCGCAGCGAGTGGTCGGTCCAAAAACTTTCCGCGAGGCGCTTCGAGCCAGATCGCGTCGTCCTCGCGCGCGACGCGTAATATGGGCTGAAACGCGCGGCTTTGTGCTCGACCAAACGCTCGCGCTCTGGCGAGAGTGGTTTCGTCGAGAGAGACGCGTTGGATGGTGCGGCCAGTCCACCCGTCGATTCGAGTGTCGGTCGTTGCGGTCTCTTCGAGTCGAGCACCGCTCGGTCGTTCGCTCGGAGTCTTGGCTGGTTTGGGTCGCAGCGCCGCAGGCTCGACTGTGTGGGGCCACGCGAGCGCGCTGAGTTCTTTGCGTGCAGCAAACGCATCGGTCGGACGAGCGGCGGGATCTCGCGCAATGAAACGCATCACCGCTTCGTCGTGTCGCATGTCGAGGTCCCGATGCACGCCGCTCGGGCGCGTGCGAGGCAGCTCTCCGTTTGGGCCGAGTCCGCTCGCGCGTTCGCCAGTCAGCATCTCGAAGAGGATCATTCCAACGCCGTAGAGATCGCTTTGCACCGTGGCGGGCTTTCCGTCGCGCTGTTCTGGGCTCATGTACGCGAGTGTCCCGATCAAACCCGCGGTCGCCGTAGCCGAGAGATCTCCCAAGTGGGCGACACCAAAGTCTGCGAGTCGCGCGACGCCCGCGTCGTCGAAGAGCACGTTCGCTGGCTTGACGTCCCGGTGCAGAACACCGAGCCGGTGAGCCTCGCCGAGCG
>JAYVXK010000999.1:0-3741 GCA_043785265.1 Myxococcales bacterium
AGAGATCGTCGAATTGCTCCGCCAGCGCTCGCGTCCCTACTTGTTCTCGAACACACTCGCTCCAGCGATCGTCGGTGCGAGCCTCGCGGTGTTCGACCTGCTCGGCAAAACGACCGAGCTGCGCGACAAGAGCGAGGCCAACACCCAACGCTTTCGCAAAGGACTCACAGAGGCAGGTCTGACGATCAAAGAAGGCATCCACCCGATCGTGCCGCTGATGCTCGGCGACGCAAAACTCGCGCAGCAATTCGCGCGCGAGATGTACGAAGAGGGCATCTTCGTGATTGGCTTTTTCTATCCCGTGGTGCCCAAAGGTGAGGCGCGCATTCGCATCCAGATCAGCGCAGCTCACACGTTCGAGCAGATCGACCGCGCGATCGCGTCGTTCGCCAAAGTGGGCAAAAAGCTCGGCGTGTTGAAGCCGACGTGACGTTGCGCGTCGTTCGAGCACAAAATCAAAAGGGCGTTTTTGTGTTTGCGCACGGTGCAGGCGCTGGATCCGCTCACGCGTGGATGGTGCGTTTCGCCGAAGGACTCGCTCTGCGTCGTGTGACGACCGTCACGTTCGATTTTGGCTACACCACGGCCAAGAAAAAAATCCCCGACAAGAACGATGTGCTCGAAGCGCGCTGGCTCGAAGTGTTCGAAGCGGCGCGTTCCGAGTTTCCGATGTCACGCATCGCCATCGGCGGCAAATCCATGGGCGGCCGCATCGCTTCGCAGGTCGTCGCGCGATGCGCGCTCGATGTTTCGTGTTTGGCATTTTTTGGATATCCGCTTCATCCACCCGGCAAACCGGAGACGCGACGCGACGCCCATCTGCCCTTAATCAAGGTCCCAATGCTGTTCGTCCAAGGCGCGCGCGACACGTTTGCAAGCGAGGCCGAACTCGTTCCACTTGCCGAGAGTCTCGGCGCGAGTGTGCACATCGTGCCGCATGGAGATCACTCTCTGGTGGTGCCGAAGAAGTCAGGTCTCGTGCAGCAAGAGGTCTACGCCGCAGCCATCGATGCTGCCGCAGACTTCATCATCCTTCACTCGAAGATGAACCCAACGCCCACGCCCACACCGAAATAGCGCGCGCCGTGATTGACCTCGGGAAAGATGAACTGCGTCTTCAGGTCTGCGAACTTCGCGAGGTGCACGCCCAGTCCGAATCCCAGCGCGAACTCGACAGAAGGGTCAAACCGATTGTAGTAGCGTCCACAGTCGCTACACGCAGACCCTGGGTAAAAGCGCAGCGCGGTGAGTGGGCCGAGAAATACTTTGTGCGAGACTTGAAACCAAAAGTTGGCGGGTACCTCGAACGCGAATGCCAGCGGAGAGTAAAAACTGACGACGTTGTAGACGCCGAAGTCGAGCTTGAAAATGCGCCCGGCGTGGACCGCCATCGGCACGCCCACGACCGCCGTGAAGCGAGTGCCAGGAAAGATGGGGAAGGTGGTGCGGGCTTCGATTCCGAGCTCGAACGAGCCTAAATCAAGCAGTTTGACGCGCGCGCGCAGCTCGGGGTTGGTGAATGTCTCGCCGCCGCGGATGTTGCCGTAGACATCGTCCGCCTCGTAGAAGTGACCGTAGCCATCGGCCTGGACAAAACTCGACTCGCCGTTGACGCGGAGTCCGAAGCGCAACCCGATGTCGACGCGGCTTGCGATGCCAAGAACACCCTCGGTGTTGAAACCGACACCATTGGCATAGCCTCGACCGAAGCCGAACTCGGTGTGGCCGAAGCCAGTGCCGACGTCCACGCTTCCTGCGATGGGTTTGCCGCTGAGCACGATGCGCCGATCGACCCACTCAGGCGCCGTGGCGTTTGCGTTCGCGGCAGCGAGAAGGATGCTCGACAATGCGAAGGTGAAGACGTGCTTGACCATGGGTTGCGACCGTAAGCGAACTGCACTGCGCGTGCCACCCGAACACGAGTACAAGAGAGTGCATGCGCGCATCGCTCGAAGAGATCGCCTCGCGATCGTGGTCGGCGATCGAGAGCAAGTTGAAGGGGCCTGGAGCACTCACCGTTTCGATCGCCCGCGAAGAAGGCGTGTTTTTAGGCTCATTTCAGCGGCTCTCGGATGATCCGCGCGCGCGCTTCGTGCGTGCTTCGGGTGGCAGTGCGTTGCTGGTCGCACCCGACACGATTCATGTCGCGCTCGCGTTGTCGACACATGAGGCATTCGTGCGCTGCGAGCCCACGCAAATTCTCAATCGTTATGTTCGTCCTCTCCTGCGCGCACTGACCAAGTCAGGGGTTGTCGCGAACTACTTTGGGCGCGATTGGATCTCTGTTGCGCATCGGCCTGCTGCGTCGGTTGGCTTTGCGCACGACTCCACGACAGGGCGCACGTCGTTCGAAGCCTTCGTCGCAGTGAACACGCCGCTGTGGGGTGGGGGCAAGGTTTCGCACCTCGGTAAGATCCCCGCTTCGATGAGTGAACTCATTGGCAAAACCATCGATGCCGAGCGCGTCGCAGAAGCGATCGCAAGTTCGTATGTCGGCGCCTTCGGTCCATTGCCCTCGATTGATGCGACCGCCGTCGCGCCGCCGATCCCGTCTGCGCCGCCGTGGAAGGCGAGTGCCCTCGAAGCCATCGGTGCCGTGTCTGCGGGTGCCGACGAGGCAGGCGCGATGCGTGTGGGAGGCGAATGGATGGTGTCCGCAGACGCACTCGCTTCACTCGAGGCGAGTCTCGTCGACTGTCCTGGCAGCGAGATTGGCCAGCGGGTCGACGCGGCGCTTGCTTCACCAAGCGTCGCCATTTTTGGGGTGCGCTCGCTCACGTCGATTGCAGACGTCATCGCGCGCGCGCTTCGGTAAAGTGTCCGGCCATGCGGCGAAAACCAGTCGTTTTGATCACGGGCGCGAGCGGCGAGATGGGCCACGGCCTCGTCAGTCAGCTCGCCAAAGAGCATGACGTCCTCGCTCTCGACATCAAAGACGTCGAGCCCGAGCTCGCGAAGATGTGTCGCGCGACCATGACCGGCGACATTTTGGACAAGCACCTGCTCGAGCGCTTGGTGAGTGAATACGAGATCCACGCGATCTTTCATCTCGCCGCGCTCCTCTCCACGCGCAGTGAGTTCACGCCCGAGACCGCACACGAAGTGAACGTCACCGGCACGTTGAACTTGCTCAAGCTCGCAGTCGAGCAAGCGCGGTGGCACGGCAAGTTCGTGAAGTTTCTGTTTCCGAGTTCGATCGCAGCCTACGGCACGCCTTCTCTTGAAACGAAGAAGAAGATGGGCCGCATCAACGAATCTCAATGCCTCGAGCCGACGACGATGTACGGCTGCAACAAACTCTACTGCGAGCACCTCGGTCGCTACTACTCGCATCACTATCGACAACTCGCCGCTGAAAGCCCTGCGGCAGGCGTCGATTTTCGATCGATTCGCTTTCCGGGATTGGTGAGCGCGCTCACAGTTCCGAGTGGTGGTACGAGCGACTACGGTCCCGAGATGCTCCACGCAGCGGCGCAAGGCACCCCCTACGATTGTTTCGTTCGAGAAGACACACGCATCCCGTTCATGGCCATGCCCGACGCCATCGACGCGCTATTGGGGCTCATGGCAGCTCCAGTCGAGAAGCTCTCGACGCAGGTCTACAACATCGCCGCGTTCAACCCGTCTGCCGGTGAGTTTGCCGAACTCGTGCGCAAGGCTTATCCCGCCGCGCAGATCCGTTTTCAACCGGACACTCGGCGCCAAGCGATCGTCGACTCGTGGCCAGAAGACGTCGACGAC
>JAYVXK010001000.1:0-3738 GCA_043785265.1 Myxococcales bacterium
CGCGGCGCGAGGTTCGCGTCCAAAGCCATCTCCCGATGACGTTTGCTACGTCATCTATACCTCGGGCTCCACGGGCGATCCAAAGGGCGTCGCGATTGCCCATCGGAGCGCGACGCACTTGGTCCGCGTCGAGCAACACCTGTTCGACATTCGACCAAGCGATCGAGTTCTCCAGGGTTTCTCGCTGTCTTTCGACGCTGCCGTGGAGGAAGTGTGGCTGGCTTTCGCCGCTGGCGCGACACTCGTCGTCGCGACCAAAGAGGTGATGCTCGAGTCACTGAGCCAATATCTGGCGGAGCAACGAGTCACTGTCTTTTCGACAGTACCCACTCTCTTGGCCACTCTCGACGGCGACATGCCATCGGTTCGACTGCTCATCGTCGGAGGAGAGGCTTGTCCACCATCTCTCGTCGAGCGCTGGTGCCGACCCGGCTGTCGAATGGTCAACACCTATGGTCCGACCGAGGCCACTGTGATCGCCACTGCGGTCGACTTGCATCCCAACGAGCCTGTGACGATTGGCAAGCCGATTGCCAATTATCGAATCTACATTTTGGATGGCGACCGGAGTCCGGTGCCGGTCGGCACGCCTGGCGAGATTCACATCGGCGGGCCTGGTCTCGCGCTCGGGTACGTTGGCAAGCCCGAACTGACCGCGGCGCGCTTCGTGAAGTGCCCTTTCGCTGGTGACCGCGGCGCGCCAGAAGTTCTCTATGCAACGGGCGATCTAGGGCGTCACACTGAGAGCGGCGACATCGAGTTTTTGGGTCGCATCGACGACCAAGTCAAACTCCGCGGCTTTCGGATCGAACTGGGGGAGGTCGAAGAGGCGCTGCGTCGTCAGGTCGACATCGCGCAAGCAGTTGTCTCGCTGCGCGAAGATGGTCAAGCACTCGTGGCATATCTCGTCCTGGCAGAAGGCACCGCCGCGTTGGACCCGACTCTCGCGCGCAGACTGCGCGAACGATTGCCCGCCCACATGATTCCGGCTCATTTCGAGGTGCTGAAGAGTCTACCCACGCTGCCGAGTGGCAAAGTCGATCGCAAGGCGCTTCCAAAACCTAGGAATCGCTCGGTGATCAAGCTCGATTTCACTTTGGCCTCTCCATTCGAGCACAAGCTTGCGCGCGCATTCGCGACGACGCTTGGTGTCGCTGAAGTCGGCGCGCATCAAGACTTCTTCGTAGACCTTGGAGGTCATTCGCTGCTCGCCGCTCAGCTGACGTCGGCGCTCCGCTACGACCCGCAGTGTTCCGCTCTTTCGATTCGCGACTTGTACGACCACCCAACCCCCGCGCGTCTCGCCAAGCATCTGGCGCGCACCAAGCCATGCACGATCGAGTCCGCGCAACCCGAAACGGCTGACACCCACTCGACGCTCGGTTGGGCACCTGTCGCTCAAGCTGTGGGCCTCTACTTCGTTTCCGGATTTCATTCGTCGCAGTGGCTTGCGCCCTATCTGACATTCATAGGGCTTCGCGACGCGCACTGGGCGTCCACTCCAGCGGTCCTCGCCGCGCTCGCCGTTCTGCTCGCGGTCAACCCAGCGATGCTCCTGCTGGCGTTGGCTGCAAAATGGCTGGTGATCGGCCGCTACCGCGTGGGCGCACATCGATTGTGGAGTGCGTATTACGTGCGGCATTGGTTCGTCGATCGGCTGCTCGCCCTCGCCCCTCTCGAGCGATTGCAAGGCACTCCGCTGCTCAATGTGTACCTGCGCTTGCTGGGCGCGCGCATCGGCAACAATGTCCTGATCGCAACTCGAAACATCACCGCATTTGATCTCGTCCAGATCGACGACGACAGCGCCATCGGTGTCGACAGTCGCGTTTCTCCATCGACGGTCGAAGGTGGGCAGCTCACCCTCCGGCCTATCGTCGTCGGAGCACGTTGCGTCGTCGGGGCACGCGCCGTGCTCACGGGTGGAGCCTGTCTGGACGACGACTCCGAGCTCTTCGATCTCTCGCGGCTCGCCGACGGCCAGCGGTTGCCCGCTGGTGAAAAATGGTCTGGATCACCTGCCAAATGTCACTCTCGTGTCGTCAAGACAGCGATCTCGCGTCCCGCGCTCCTCACTCGAATCATCTCGCTCATGGGCTATTCGGCGGCAGCATTCGCACTGCCGCTCTTCGCCCTCGTGGCCCTCGTACCAGGCCTGCTTCTACTGCAGTGGTTGGAGCAACGTCACGGCGCGCTTCACTTGCTCGCAGCGCCACTGGTGGCTCTCGTTTTCGTCGTGATGATGTGTTTGGAGATCGCGATCTTCAAGCGATGTGTGGTCGGTCGCATCGAGCCTGGCAAGACTGCCATCTGGGGTCTGACCTACGCGCGCAAATGGATATTCGACCAAGCCATGAGACTGAGTCTCGATCTCGTTGGCGGTCTCTACGCCACCCTCTACTTGCGTCCTTTCTATGCGCTACTCGGCGTAAAAATGGGCAAGAACGCCGAGGTGTCGACCGCGTCGGATCTCGATCCAGATCTGCTGGAGATTGGCGACGGCGCGTTCGTCGCCGACTGCGTGTCTCTCGGCGCGGCGCGGCTTGGTCGTGGCGTCATGGAGCTGCAGCGGACAGTGGTTGGACCGCGCGCGTTCGTCGGCAATAGCGCCGTCATCCCCAGCGGCACGACCCTCGGACCTGACTCTTTGGTGGGCTGCTTGTCCATCGCGCCGGCGCACGATGCCGCGGCGGGCTCCTCCTGGCTGGGCTCTCCGCCCATCGAACTACCCAACCGCCAAGCGAGTACTTCGTTTGCAGCGCAAACCACTTATCGACCCACGCGCGGTCTCGTCGTGCAGCGCCTCGCGATCGAACTTGTTCGCGTACTTGGACCCAACACGGGCCTCGTGGTCTTCGCAAGTCTGATCACGACCACGGCGTCATTCCTGTTGGGACGCATGAGTGTTCTCGCTTTGATTCTCGCGTTCCCGCCGATCTACTTGGCATTCAGTCTCGTCGCGGCCCTCATCGTGATCGCGTTGAAATGGCTTGTTGTTGGGCGATATCGTGTGGGCGAGCGCCCGTTGTGGCACTCGTTTGTCTGGCGAACGGAGCTCGTCACCGCCCTGACCGAGAATCTCGCTGATCCACTTCTCAACGAGATGCTCATCGGCACCCCGCTGCTTGCCTGCTTCTTCCGAGCGATGGGCGCAAACATCGGCCGCGGGGTCTACATGGCTACGACTCAACTCACCGAATACGATCTCGTCTCGGTCGGAGACAACGCGTGCCTCGATACCGATTGCACACTCCAGACTCACCTCTTCGAAGATCGCGTGATGAAGATGTCCACCGTGACCATCGGCGATCGCTGTTCGGTCGGTGCCGACTCTGTCGTGCTGTATGGCACCACGATGGCCGCTGGATCCTGCCTCACGCCGCTTTCGTTACTCATGAAAGGCGAAGCGCTGCCTCCCGAGACCCGTTGGGCGGGCATTCCGGCGGCCGCGTGTGCGGGGCAAGTTGCAGAACGGCTTTTCCCCGCCAAAGTGTTGCCGTTCGCCACGCTCGCGTCCAAAGCCGCATGATTCGAGTAAGGTGCCCGCGCGCCGATGACCTACCGTGCTCGCACCGATGTGCTCGCTCTAGGCGATGGTTTCTACGATGTCGCTGTGCCTGCCCAGTTTCCGATGGACGCGCTTCGTCATCGCAATCAGCGCGCGGCAGAATCGATCGGATTGAGTCATCTCGACGCCGCTGGCTGGAAAGCGGCCTTTCTTCGCTTCGAACCTCTCCC
>JAYVXK010001001.1:0-11942 GCA_043785265.1 Myxococcales bacterium
GAGGCCCACAAGTCCGGTTCTGAGAGAGGTGCCCCCGGGCGACCGGGGTGCCTACTCGACATAGAGGCGAGCACGGCGACATACTGGAAATAGCCGAGCGAGCCCACCCCGCAGCAAGGCCTAAATGTTGAGTCTGGAACGGAAACGGAAACGGAAACGGAAACGGAAACGGGGACGGCGGACACCTGGGAGGTGGTACCTTCCCATCACCGTAGGATGATCGTCGCCGCCATGAGCCCATAACCCGTCTCCGTCCACCCGGTTGTACAAATCGTCCACCCGGCTGTACGAACCCGGCAGAAACGAACGGGACGGGAACGGGAGCGGGAGCGGGGACGGGAGCGGGGATGGGATCAGCGATCGAGAGGGACCACCAATTGCGGACGCGCATGCGCGGGCCCTCGTCGCGGATCGTTCGGCGCTAACTCGGCCACCGCAGTACCAACAGCAGTGAACTCCACGATGGGCGCGTTTCTTCCTCCGCCGTACACAGCCTCCGCGACATTCACGCCCACGATTCCAACGGGTGCGTCCGGACTACCCTCGGGATGGTCGTTGAACAGATCGTATTGGAGCCTTCCCATCGCGGTCTCGCGCGCATCGAAGAAAGCCTGCGTGTACTCGGTGACCTCGGCGTCCTGCGTCCGGTATGCGCGCAAGTGGCGCGGATCAAGCCCGAACACGCATGCACCCATGGCCAGCGCGATCGGTCGATAGCCCGCGCGCAGCAGCGTGACGAAGTCCGGCCCAGTCAAATCGCTCGTGAACGGAGACCCGTCTGCGAGGCGGAGCGAGCGAGCACTGGCCATTTCGGGTTTGACATAGCGCGCGTCGAAACCGATGGCGGTCCCGATCGCGACGAACTTGGCGACTTGTCGCGAGCCGCGCCACACGTCGTGCTCCACCTCCAAGCGAACGTCGACGACACCCTCGGCGCCAAGTTCTCTCGCCTGGTCGCGCATTCGGCGAATCGCCAACCCTCGCGCCGATCGCAGCGCGTGACTGAGTAGCGTGACCTCTTGCGTAGCGACAGACCAATTGTATTGATTGCCCGCTTCGTAGATGCATGATCCAACGACAAGCCCGTGGGGAAAGTAGCCCGCGCGTGACAGTGTCAGAAACTCTGTGACCGAAAGCTCGCTCAGTGCAGGAGTGGGTCGCATGGTCACTCTCCCTTCGGGGCTGACGAGGCCGGGTCGCTCGCGTTGAGCACCAAGAATGGTTTCGCGAGATCGGAGGGACCTCCCGAAGGGATGACCGCAGTGCCGACCACGAAGAGCTCGATCACTTCGCCGCTCTGGAGTGCTGCGTTTCCGGCCATCCATGGTGTCACGCGACCAGAGTGCTCGCGTTCGGCGAAGGTCACGCCGACGATGCCAGTTGCCTGGAGGGCTTCGGCTTCGTCTTGCAATCGCTCGGTCGCCAGTTCGCGCGCGTCGTACAGCGCGTGGGTATAGGCAGCGAGCTCTTGGCTATTGCCAGCAGGCGCCTGCAACAAATGCGGCGGCACATAATAGACGCAGTTACCCATCACAAAGCCGACCGGCCTAAACCCAGTTCGAATGAGTGTCCAAAAGTCTTGCCCGCTGAGATCGGATTGGAAGGGTTTGCCGTGGACGTTCTTGTAGCTCTCACCACCGCGATGACGAACCGCGCACCCAATGGCCATGAACTCAGCTGCGTTCTGTCCGAACGAATAGGCAGTTTGCGCGCGAGGACGGTTCCATGGCGATGGTGGTTCGGGCATCCACCCGAGCTGTCGACAATAGTGTGACCACATGGGATCGGCGGCGCGTCGCCAATATTGCCACTGCACACCGAGCAGCGTGGCGGAGCGCGGAAAACCCACGCCGCGCGCCCAGTCTTGCCACTCGCGATACATGTCCCATTCCCACTTGATGGGGTTGGTGCCGAGCCGCACTGTGAGTCGCACACCGACGATGCCGTCGGCGCCGAGTGCGTCGGCCTCTTCCTCCATGCGGTTCATGGCGAGCTCGCGTGCGTGATAGAGCGCGCGCGTCATGTCGACGAGTTCGCAGCCGGGCTCGTTGTGAGAGAGCTGCGGGAGGGTCGGCGTAATTTGATAAATCGAACTGCCCATCACCAAGCCGAGCGGATCGAAACCAGCCTCTTTGACCAGCAAGAACTCGCTGACGGACAGGTCGCTCGTGAACAGCTTGCGCGCCCGCATGTCTGCGAGGCGTTCGCGCGCGTGTTGCGGAAGATCGTTACTCATCCGGCGTCGTCGTCCGGTGCGTTGAATTCGTCGAGAGCGAGGGCGTTTTCTTCAGCCTCTTCGGCCGCGCGATTGACGGCCTCTGCGTCGTCGTCCTCGCGACCGAGCGAAGTGTCGCGGCGCTTGCCCACGGCCATCATCGGCAACACGAAGGGTGGGATGTCGCCGTGGGGTGCCTTCCAATTGGGGATTCGGCGAATGCCTGTGCCGAACCAACTGACGTTGACATCCAGGTCGTCCAGTAGACACCCGCCGTAGCCACACGGCACCTCCCGGACGTCGATCGAAAACTCACTACCGACGACGAACTCGGCTTGCACATGCGCCGCTTGCTGATTGATTCGATCGATGACGATCTTGCGCGCAGCCTCGACCACATTGTTCGCCGAGGTCACTTCGCCTGATCCACCGCTGCCCGAGGTCACGTGCCAGCCGTGATACTTGCAGAAGTCGAACAGGAACCCGCAAGGCTCCCAGCCATCTTGCACCAGCGCCCAGAGGTCTTGTCCGGAGAGATCGGTGACGATGGGCGAGCCGGGTGCGTGCGTGATGAATGGCGCGCGCATGGCCGTGCCGACGACAGTGAACTCGAGCACCTCGCCGCCGTCGTCTCCGCCTTTGCCGCGCGCGCCCATCGTGATCATGCGTTCGCGCAGCTGCGCGCCGATGACGACGTCGGCGCCCACGAGCCGTGCTTCTTCGTAGAGCCGCGATAGCGCGCGCCGTCGTGACTCGCGGTGAGCGTCACTGATGACGGTGAGTTCGCCGGTCTTCCCTTTGTAATCGGGTATCTGACCTACGTGATAAATGCTGCTTCCCATGAGCTGTGCGATGGGCTGACAGCCTGCGTCGCGCGCGAGGAGAAACTCGTTCACGCTCAGATCGCTCGTGAAGAGTTTGCTGTGAGGGCCGGCTTCTTCGGCGAGACGCTCGACGGCGCGCAGTGGGATGCCACCCGCCGCGACGCGTTGCATGCTCGCGTGCATGTCGATCGGACGGCCGGGCATCAGTCGTTCACCGTGAGCACGAGCGTCGGGCGCGGGATCTGGTGGTCTGCGCGCATTGCGACGACCGCGGTACCGACTGCGCTGAACTCGAGGACCGTGGGTCCCCAGGTGTGGTTGGTTTCATCGACTGTGACGCCGACGATGCCCTCGGCGCTGCACGCCTCAGCCTCGAACTGCATGCGCTCCATCGCGAGTTCGCGCGAGTCGTAGATCGCTTGCGTCGGGCCAGCAAGCTCGCCGTTCTGTGCCAATTGCTGCGCGGGCGGTCCCACGTAATAAACGCAATTGCCCATGACGAAGCCGACAGGACGATATCCCGCGTTGAGGATCGTCCAGAAGTCCTGACCCGAAAGATCGCTCGTGAAAGGCTTGCCCTGCGTGGTGCGGAAGCTGCCTGGTTTTTCCACGTTGCGAACCGCAGTTCCGATCGCGAGAAACTCGATGATGTTGGTTCCCCATGCGTGCACCGCGACAGTGAGTCGTACAGCGACGATGCCGTCTGCGCCGAGTTCGTCCGCCTCGACCTCCATGCGCTCGAGAGACAACTCGCGCGCTTGGTAGAGCGCCTGCGTCAGCGGCGTGACCTCCCCTGGTTGCATGGCTGCGAGGTGATGTGCGCCGATCGAATAAATGCTGCTGCCCATCACGAGGCCGAGCGGCTCGAAGCCAGCCTCCTTGACCAAGAGAAATTCGTTGACCGACAAGTCACTCGTGAAAAAGCGTTTCGCGCGCATCGCCGCGAGCCGCTCGTGCGCGTGGGCAGGGATCGCTTTACCCTGCGCTTGGTACTGCATTCGAGGCTGCTGGTTCGGAGCCTGCGCCTGTCCCTGCTGTTGATAGGGCGGCTGTCCTTGTTGGTACGGAGGCTGTGCCATGCAGCGACGGTATCAGTTCTACCGTGGTCCGTACTGACCACTTCGTCAGAGCGTCTGCCTCGGTCAGTAGGGTTGCGGAGGCCCTACATTCAGCCACGGACCTGTGAACCCACCAGGTCCGAGCACGACGATGTTGTTGGGGTTGCGTGGATCGACCGCGAGCTCCAATGACGCTCCGGGAGTTGCCTCGACGAGCCCGCGCGGAATGAGAAAGCTCCCCGTGCAAATGTACGGCGCGCGGCCTGGGATCTCGACATCGAGTGTCATCATGCGACGCTCGAAACGCCGCATGTTCATCGTCACGCCGACCGCGACCTGAGCGCTCGTGAGCACGAGCCCACGCGCAGGCAACCCCGCGACCGCGAGCTTGTCCATCGCTCCCACGCTCGTGTTGGCCAAACCGCCTCCAGACGCAGCGCGAATGATCTGAACGACCACAAAAACAAAAACAGCGACGACGAAGAAAAATATCACGACAACAACGCTACACGCGATGTGGCCCGCTCGATAGTTCCACGCGATCCCAGGTGGCTAAGTCTTGTTCGCGCGGGGCGCTGCAAACAAGACTTCACGTCCGGCCAAGTACAGCACCAAGCCGATCGCGATGAACGGAGCCAAACTCAGGGCGTCGCTGAGGTCTCCGCCGTAAAACGGATTGTGCTTGGTCATCCATTCGTCGACCGATTGCGACAGATCTCCAAACTTGGTGGCCATGAACGCGATCACGATTCCAGAAATCGCGCCGCCTGCGATGTATCCCGATGCCATGAGCACACCAGGACTCTTGTCCCCAAGAGCCGTGAGTTCTTCCTCTGACAGTGAGCGGCCCGCGTGTTTTTTTCGCGTGTGACGATCGACCAGCCAGCGAATCATTCCGCCGACGAAGATGGGGGTGGACGAGGACAGCGGTAAATAAACTCCCACTGCGAACGCCAGAGAGGGCACGCCTGCGAGCTCCAACACCAACGCGATCATCACCCCGAGCAACACCAGGCTCCAAGGCAACTTGCGATTGAGAATCCCCTTGATGATGTAGCTCATCAACGTTGCTTTGGGCGCGTCGAACTTTTGTACTTTGCTCCCGTCAGGGCGCGTCGCGTGAGTGCCGTTGATGCCTGGATCCACGTAATATGCAGGCGTTCCGTCGTCGGAGACCAAGTAGCGGCCGGGGGGGCCGCCCTCGTCGTCGGCTTTGTCGACTGCGAAGTATGACTGCGGATCATCCTTGGCTTGAGGACCTTGCAAAGCCACTTTTTGCGATGACAAGTCGGGTGCCAAGCGCAGAGTCGCGGCGAAGTTCTCCTGAGCATGTTCGACTCGCGGCACGTACACAGTGGCCGAGTCGTTGAGACGAAGCAGGATGGGTCCGAGCACGAGCGCCGAAGCGAGCGCGCCCACCAAGATGGCGATCTGCTGCGAGCGCGGCGTCGAGCCGATCAAGTATCCAGTCTTCAAGTCTTGAGAGGTCGTGCCACCATTGGAGGCAGCGATGCACACGATCGCGCCGACCGAGAGAGCAGTCACGTAATAGGCAGGACCCGTCCAGCCGACGATGAGGAAGATCGCGCACGTGAGCAGCAAGGTGGCCACGGTCATCCCACTGATGGGATTGCTCGAAGAGCCTATTTCACCGGTCAATCGTGATGAGACGGTGACGAACAAGAAACCAAACACGATGATCAGAAGAGCGCCGCCGAGGTTCATCTTCAGAGGTGTGGCCAATACGATCGCGATGACGAGACCCAAGGCTCCAAAGAGTACGAAGCGCATGCTCAGATCGCGATCGGTGCGCGGGACTTGTGCATCGGTCGCGCTCTTCTTTTGTCCTGCGCGAAAGTCAGCGATGCCGCCTTTGAGTCCCTGCCAGATCGTGGGTAGCGATCGCACGAGACTCACGATGCCACCTGCCGCGACTGCGCCTGCGCCGATGTAGAGGACGTAAGCGCCGCGCACTTGGTCGGGTCCCATGGCGCTAATCGGGATTCGTCCCGGAGCGAGCGGGTGGTCGATGCCGTCGCCGAAGAACTTGATCATCGGGATGAGCACCAAGTACGCGAGCACGCCTCCGCCGCACATGATCGACGCGATGCGCGGACCGATGATGTATCCAACGCCCATGAGTTCGGGCGAAATCTCGGCTGAAATCGAGCCTGCTTTGAACGGCGAACCAAAGACGCGGGTGGGGACGTCCTTCCAAACTTTGAAGGCTTCCATCGCAGTCTTGTAGAGAAGTCCGATCGCGAATCCGGCGAAGATGGTGGTCGCGCCGAGCTTGCTGGCTTGGTCGTCGATGACCGTGCCGGCCGCGCGTGCTGCGTTCACGCTCTCTTCGGACGCGCCGGCCTTGAGTACCTCGGCGCACGCGGTGCCTTCGGGATACTTGAGTGTCTCGTGTTGATCGACGATGAGCGCGCGCCGAAGCGGGATCATCATCAAGATGCCAAGCAGCCCGCCGAGGACCGCGACCAAAGCGACACGCGTCAACTCGAGATCAAACCCCAAGATCATGATCGCAGGCATCGTCACGCCAACTCCGAAGGCGATCGACTCGCCCGCGGAACCGGCGGTCTGGACGATGTTGTTCTCGAGGATCGTGGCGTCTTTTAGGCCGAACTTGGAGAGCAGTCGAAAGAACGTGATGGAGATGACGGCCACCGGAATCGATGCGCTCACTGTGAGTCCCACTTTGAGGACCAAGTAGAGTGACGACGCCCCAAACACGATGCCGAGCAAGGTGCCCACGATGAGCGGAGCCGCACTCAACTCACGGAGTTTGGCCTCGGCGGGGATGAAGGGCTTGAACGCGTCGCTCATGCATCGACGCTTATCACGGCCTCTCTACTTCATGTATGCGCGGACCCCGAATGCGCTGTAGGTTGTCGCGAATTCGATGCCTTCGCAGGACCAAATGCGCTCGATTTTCATCGCGCTCGTGGCGGTCGGTTTGTTCGCGCACTTGGCGGTCGGCTGCGACGCCCCCCACACGACGGTCGTGGTCGAAAACCGTTACCCGACGACGAGCGCCGCTCCACTCGTGATCTATCGCGCGACCTGGCACGCGGTGGCGCTCCAAACCCCAGTCCTTCCAGGTTCCTCATCGGACGCGATCATGAGTGTGCCGGCTTCGCCCGTCAGCGCCTATGTACTTCTCGCTCCGGGCTGGGATCCAAAGAGCGCAACGCCGCCAACATCCCTCGTGGTGATGCAGTCGCGAGGCGGACTGGGACTCAATCTCGACGAGACGCTGCACATCAGCGTCAGCGACACGGACTTCGTCGGCAACTGCGCGTCCGGTAGCTTCCTTTCCCAAGAACAGGCCGACGTCATCACTCAGCTCGTCTTCCCAAACGACTTCGGGTCATTTTCTTACGACGCGAAGACCTGCACGACGACACCCATCGTCGGTGACGCGGGGGCCGAGTGATTCGCGCGAGAACTCTGATCGGCGCGTGTGTGAGCGCAACCATCGCGTTCGCCTCTGCGCGAGCGACCGCCCAGACTGCTCCTCCAGGCGCACACGAGGACACAGCGTTCGATGTGATGAACGTGCTGTCGCACCACGGCTTGCACGATCTCAACGACGAGAGCTGGAACGCCTACGGGCAGTTCACGTACATCTCGAGCTGGAAGCTGCCTTTTCGTGCTCCCTATACCAACGCGAACGGAAGCACCAACTCGCTCAGTCCAGACGCGGAGCGCAGCTTCACCGGCACGCTCACGCTCTTTGTCGGTCTGCGACTTTGGCCTGGGGCAGAGGCGTATTTGGTTCCTGAGCTGATCTCGGAGCGACCCCTCTCCCAGCTGAAAGGCATCGGCGGATCGATTCAGAACTTCGAACTGCAGAAGGGCGGCGCGGAGACGCCCCAGCTTTATCGCGCGCGCACCTTCCTACGACAGACCATCGGGTTGGGAGGAGGACATGTCGAAAAGACTTCCGACCCGATGCAACTCGCCAGGACCGACAGGAGGCGGCGGTTGGTTCTCACCGGAGGTAGTTTCACCGTCCTCGACGTGTTCGATCGAAACACCATCACGGGGGATCCGCGTCAGACCTTCCTCAACAAGGCGTTCATGACGCACTCGTCGTGGGACTTCCCATCGGACGCGCGAGGCTACTCGTGGGGCGCCACTGCCGAACTCTACTGGGATGACTGGGCGCTGAGAATCGGCCGCGTCACTCCCCCGCAGAACCCGAATCAACTACAGACCGACTTCCAACTCGACAAGCACTACGGCGACCAGTTCGAACTGGAGCACGATCATGTGCTCTTCGGGAAGGCTGGGGCGGTGCGACTACTCGCCTACCGAAACCGCGTGGTCACCGGTCGCTTCGACGACGCCATCGCCGCGTTCAATGCAGATCCAACCAAGAATGCCACGACGTGTCCGGGCTTCAATTATGGGTCTGGCAACTTCACCGCTCCGGACTTGTGCTGGGTGCGGCGACCCAACATCAAAGTAGGAATTGGCGTCAACCTCGAACAGCACATCACGAGCGACATCGGTGTGTTCTTTCGCGGCATGTTTTCCGACGGCCGCACCGAGGTGGATGCGTTCAACCCAGCCGATCGCTCGATGAGTTTTGGCGCTGTGGCGAAGGGCTCCTTGTGGCGACGACCGTTCGACGTGGCAGGCATCGGCTTTGCGATGGCATGGATCTCGGAGTCTCACGCGAGATACCTGGGGATGGGAGGCATCGACGGGTTCGTGGGAGACGGGCACATCCGACAGGCCCCTGAGAGTGTGTTCGACGTGTTCTACAGCGCGAATCTTCTCAGAGCGATTTGGCTGACAGCCGACTACCAGTTTCTGAGCAACCCTGGGTTCAACGCCGACCGCGGCCCAGTCAACATCCTGAGTGCGAGGGTGCATGCTGAGTTTTAGCAAGCGCATCTTCCTGGTGTGGACCACGCTCGTCGCGGCGGCGGTCGTCCTGATGTGGACGTCACGCGCGGACGCGCAAAAGCAAGTCCAAGGCTTCGGCGTAGAACGCTTGTACTCATCAGCACCAGGCGGTGGGTGGTTCGTCATGGATGCGCTCGACATGCGCGGTGGCTGGGGCGGCGGAATGAAGGTGGACACCGGCTACGCTCACAATCCGCTGCAAATTGGCGCCAACGATGGCTCGCAACACGTGGCGGTAGTGCGCGACCAAGCGTTCGTCGACTTCGGCTTCGCGCTCACTTACGACCGCTTCCGTCTGTCGCTCGACATGAACATGCCGCTCGTCGTGCACGGAACGAGTGGAACTGTCGGTGACTACCAATTCACGGCACCTCCGGTCGACATCGGGACTAACCCGGACCTCATATCGGACCCGCGCGTCGGCTTGGATGTGCGCGTCCTTGGTGGCCCACGGAGTCCCTTCCGCTTGGGAGCAGGCATCCAACTCTTCGTCCCCAGTGGTCTTCGTTCCGACTATGTCACCGACACCACCTATCGCGCGATGGGCCGCGTGCTTTTCGCGGGCGACATCGGCATGTTCACGTATGCCGGTCACGTGGGAGCCCACATCCGCCCGCTCGACGACTCGCCGACCCCAGGCAATCCACAAGGAAGTGAACTGCTCTTCGGTGTGGCTGGGGGCGCGAAGGTCCCAGTCGCTCGCGGAAGCTGGGCGATGATCTTCGGCCCCGAAATTTATGGAGCCACAGCGTTTCGATCCTTCTTCGGATCCACCAGCACCGCGCTCGAAGGTCTCATCACCGCAAGGATCGAAGGCACCGCCGACGACGGCCCGCAGCTACGAATCAAGCTCGGAACAGGCGCCGGATTGAATCCCCACTTCGGCGCACCCGAGTGGCGACTCGTTTTTGGAATCGAGATTTTCGATCATCACACCGACCGCGACAAGGATGGAGTGTCCGACAGCACCGACGCGTGCCCCGACACTTCCGGTGTGAAGACAGACAACCCGAAGACCACCGGCTGCCCAGCGCAGTAAGGGGACGGGAGCGGGAACGGGGACGGCGAGCGGGGGTCTGCGGGAACGCGGTCAGCGCAATCGGAACTCGACACTCCACGGCATCCGGACGCGAACGATCTGGTCTCCCACACGCGCGGGAGAAAACCTGTAGTCCCGAAGCGCGGCGAGCGCGGCCTCGTCGAATCCGTAACCCGCACTTGTCAGTGATCGCGATTCGATCACGCGCCCAGTCTCGTCGACGACGATCTCGACTTTTGCATCCGCTTCCACCCCTTGTTCGCGTGCATTGACCGGATAGGAAGGTGTCACCGAATGCTGCAATTTAGCTGGAATCGTGACGTGCGATGCCTCGACGATCGGAGGCGCGACGACTTGTCCGACCGAGGTCGTATCGCCAGTGCCGTGCGGCGCGCTTGCCGTAGGACTCCACGCGATCGTGAAGTGAGGCGCGGTCGGCGCGGGGTCTGCGGTCAGCGCGGGACCCACATCGGAAGAAGGCGGAAGCGGACCAGCCAAACCTTGTCCTGCGTTCGCGATGGGTGCTGCGCGAACGAACGGAGTCGCCACCTGCGTCGGCGGAAGTACGGCTGGGCCCTCTTGAACGACTGGCGGCACAGGCTGGGGCACCACGATCTCGATGTCGACAGAGCCCGCGAGCATGCCAACGACTGCATCGCCACCATGACCACCGCGACCTAGAGCGAGCGCTCCCAGCGCTACTGCGCCGTGCATCGCGACCGCCGCAGCACCTGTCACCAACCAGACTTTCAACCGTTCCTCATGGGCATCCGAAAAGCGAAGTCATTCGTAGCACGGTCAACTTCATGCGTGCCACAGCCGCTCTTCCTACCACTTACGCGTTGGCGGTTCTGACGGTTGCTTTCTGTGTAGCACGATATCGAGTGTTCGTGCTACTTGCCCTTTCCTTCATGAGACGACTGCTATGTTCCTCAGCCATCGCATGCACAATCGGGCTGATTTCAGCGGCAGCCCATGCACAAGAGGACGGCGGCACCGATGCGCAAGTCACGCCGTCGCCGTCGCCGTCCCCGCACCCGCACCCGTCCCCGTCCCCGTCGCCGTCGCCGTCCCCGCACCCGCACCCGTCCCCGTCCCCGCTTCTCTCTCCTCCTTCTGTGCTCGTTCGTGCTGAGGCGACTTATCCCGAAGCCGCTCTTCGTGATCGCATCGAGGCAACCGTTGGGCTGCAGTTGTCCGTCGACGCGCAAGGGCATGTGACTGACGCGCGCGTGACCTCGGCTGCGGGTCATGGGTTCGACGAAGCGGCGATCGAGGCTGCGAAGAAGTTCACCTTCGAACCGGCAAAACAAAACGGGTCACCGATCGCTTCGACTGTGGAGCTTGGTTACGAGTTTCATCTGCCGCCCCAGCCAAAGATCGTCACGCCACTTCCACCCGAACCACCCGCTTCACATCCACCGGAAGTCGCACAGGCGAACGCAGACCAGTCGACGCTGGTTCTCGCGCAGCGACCCATCAGTGCGGCTTCGTCGTTTGCAGTTCGTGATCGAGAGTTTGCGCTTCGTCCGATCGGAAGTGTGCAGGACATCCTTCGGGTGACCCCAGGCTTGGTGCTCGTGCAGCACTCCGGGGGCGGCAAGGCGAATCAATACTTCTTGCGCGGCTTCGACGCGGACCACGGCACCGACCTCGCGCTGTCGATCGATGGTGTGCCGATCAACATGGTGTCGCACGCGCACGGGCAGGGATTCAGCGACACCAACTTCATCATCCCCGAAGTCGTCGAGCGCGTGGAGATCACCAAAGGGCCTTATTTTGCCTATCAGGGCGACTTTGCGACTGCAGGTGCGGTCAACATGATCTCGCGCGACGACTTCGATCACAGCGCGGTCGCTTTTGGTTTTGTTGGTTCACCG
>JAYVXK010001002.1:0-3734 GCA_043785265.1 Myxococcales bacterium
GCGGCCCAGTCTGCCGAGATGCGACTGGGGTGCAGACCCCAAAGCTTCTCGGTATAGGGACCAAAAAAAGTATCGTAGAGAGGTTTGCCAAACCGGAAGGTGACCCAGTCTTGAAAACTCACATCCGCTTTGGGCGACACCAGCTGATCAAGACGAGCACGCGCGAAACCGGCCAAAGCAAGGGCGTTTTCGCGCCAGCCTAGACTCTGTACCAAGTCGACTGCTTCGAGCGGATAGCGAAAAGTGCGACCGCCATGCAGCACCACACTGCGCCGATCTTGGGTGAGAAGCTGGTCTCCTAGCAAGCTCTCCAGGCGTCGCGACAGTGTCGTGTCACTCGATACGAAACGGTGACCTCCGAGGTCGAACCTATAGCCCTCACGTTGGTGGGTCGCGCACAGTCCTCCTACGAGAGTCTCTCTCTCGAGAACGATAGGTCGATGACCCAACTGAACCAGGCGCCACGCAGCCGCGAGACCACACGGGCCTCCACCGAGAATCACAAAGGGCACAACCCCTCTGGTCATTGACAGTTGGGAATGTTGCCGCTGTCGATGGGCGGCAAGCTCGTGAGGTAGTACCCAATGTCCAACGCATCGTCCGCGGTCATTCCACCGAACGAACCGAACGGACCAGAAGGCATGGGACGGCACAACCGGGCGTTGAACATGTCGACGCCAGAGGTGATCGCGCTCTGCACGTTCGCGGGAGTCCAGCCTTTGATGCCGCTGCCATGCGGCGTGAGATTGGTCGAGTAGATCACGCGGCGCGCGGGCGGCAAAACGACCCAATCTCGCGCAGAAAATGGCCTATTTCCGGAGAACGCCAACTTCATGTCGAGAGGGGCTGCGCGGCCCAGGTTCCACGGCGTGTGGCAGTCCATGCAAAAGCCGATCGCGCCCGCGAGGTAGCGCCCGTGCTCTGCGCGCGCAAACAACGGGTCGGTCTTGGCGAGTGTCGTGTGAGGAATCGAAGACTCGACTACTGGGGGCGCAGGCTTGTCGATGGCGATAGGCAGAGGTTGGCGCCCAGGTACCGAGTTGTGCACGGGTGACACGGTCCGCAAGTAGACGACAATGGCGTGCGCGTCTGCGTCGGTCATGTTGTGAAACACATAAGAGGGCATCAGCGGCGAGAGAGCTCGCCCCCTCGACCAACCTTCGCGCATCGCGTACACGATGTCGGCTTCGGTTCGCTTGCCCAGTCCAGTCGGATCAGGTGTGAGGTTGGGAGCTGGAACCTGACCTGCGTTCGGGTCATCGGGTGCAAGGTCGAAACGGTCTGCCACGCCCCCCAGCCAACGACTCATGTCGAGATCGCCTGCGTCCGTTCGCGGCGTATGACACTCGCCACAACCCGCGACACTCCGAACCAAGTACTCGCCACGGGCGACCACGACCGGGTCGACGAGCGTCGAGGGAGTGTCTTGCGTTGCTGCACTGCACGACAAGTAAGACGCGAAAATCAGGCTCAAGCCGGTGTTGACCACGCTGCGGCATAGCCGCAGACGTGCCGTCCCAAGCCCAAATCCGCGCCTAGAGAACGTGCGCACGTGCCACCTCTACTTCTGGTGCACTGGATGAAGGATCGCCAGTGGCCATGCGATAGTAGGTCGTCCGCACGTTCCGATAATAGAGCACAGCGTCCAGGCTCGTCGCTCCAGAGGGCAGGGCAGGGAGCGGAAGTAGGAAGTCTGTTTCGGAGTTTGCCTTGGCGCGCTTGTCGTAAGGGATGCGTGTCGTGTCGGTGAGTTCGTGCGCAAACAAGACTGTGCCGTTCGCAGTCGCGATGTCGATGCCGAGGCGCGCGGCGGTGGCTGGGATGAGTCCGCTGCCATCGGGTCCGCCGAATCGCTGCACGACCTTGCCGTCTTTGTCCAACGCGTCGAGTTCGACCCAAGGCTCGCGGATGTCGGTGACCCCCGTGGGGAAGTCATGCCCCGCTCCCTTGTTTTGCACCGTCACACGGACCAACCCTGGTCCGGCGATGAGCGCGGTGAGACCAATCGCGGCACTCACCTTCTTCTTCAGAACATCGACGAAGGCTGGGTCTGCACCCGCGATGTACACATTGCCTCCCGGTGCGGAGTGGTCGGCAACCCCAGCCACCTTGGGCATGTGGCAGTCCACACACGTGACCGACTTGGACCCGACTCCACCATCGAGGAGAGGCGTGCTCGCATCGACCCCGGCATCTCCAAAGATGATTGGCGGACGAAGTCCCGAGTAGGAACTTTTCTTCCACTCGTCGAAGGTCGAGAGCGCGACGAGTCCGGTGCCTGGGACGAACTGTTGATGGCATCCCCCACAAAATTGGGGCGATCGTAGTCGTTGCAAGTCGGCGCTCGCGCGAGCTTTGTGACTCACGGTCCAATCATGAGACGACATCTCGAGGTCTGCGTTGCCGCCCGCGCCGATGAGTCGCGAGGCGTCGTGGCAACCCAGGCAAGTGATGCCACGCCCCGACTGCAGCCCAGTCTCACCACTTCGCATGCTTACCGGATCGTGGCAACCCGCGCATTGTCTGGAGTATTGCGGACCACGCAACTTCTGTTCGACGCCCATGCCAAACTTGACCATGGGGTCCGTCCCAGCGTGGGCGTGCGCGCTCTTCTTCCACGCTGCGTATTCGTCAGCGTGGCAGTTGCCGCACCAGTCTGCATCGTAGGCAAGATTGGGAGGAGGGGTGGGAGCGAGCAGCCAACTGGGAGCGAACGGCAAGTCTCTGGCGATCACATGCGCCAACCGAGCCGCGACTTGCTTGGCATCGTTCGAAGGCGCCGCAGGATCAACCGCACCTGCACGGTTCTGCCCTGAGCGATCCGGAGCCAGACCACCCTGGTCGAGCAACGCGACCAGCACATCGTGCGGTTCGGGTGCGGTCTGAGAGGGTTGCGTCGAGAACAGGTCTTTGAGTCCTACGTGACCGATCTGTGCGTCCTTGCCTGGGGCGGCTGGCTTCAGAGAATCAAAGAAGACTTGATTGGTCGACACGAAGCCGTCGAGGTGACATCCACCGCAGGACATCCAATTGTTGCCCGTGGTCGCGAGCGCGCCTTTGCTCGAGTTCGCGCGAAAGAAGAGCTTGAGGCCTTCTCGTAGCTCGGGATCGACAGGATCTTTTGCGACGAGAGAGAGCGGACCAGCGAGGATGCGTGCATGCCCGACGACGCTGCCACCAGCCAAATCCATGGTCAGCAACGTGTGCGACTGATCCGACACGATTAACGCGCGCTGCCCCGTGTCATCCAACGTGAGGCCTGTTGGGTGATCCCCAGGCAAGTTGCGCAGCAGATCGATCGCCGTGCCACTCGTGGCGTCGAACGTGAGGAGGTCTTCGCTCGCGCACGCGAGGACGTAACCGACGTTGCCATTGGGATGCATCGCAGCAGCGCACGGCTGCGAGACGATGGACGTGTTGCCGACCGAGTCTGGGATGTTGATGGCGTCGAACAACACCTTGCGACCTGCCACCACCCCTGAGCCTGGGATGGTAGGAACCTCGATGCGCGCAGATAGGTCGACAACACTGACAGCGGGGAACAACACACGCTGGAACTGAAACGGGTGAAAGTTGGAGATCAGTTCGTGTGGCAACCAAACCGTGGTGCCATCGGCAGTCCACGCGAGAGACTCGAACGCGAAGGGTTTGCCATTGGGTGTGCTCGTGTCTGTCGTCGGTGGTTGATCGGCGAGCAGAACATCGACTGTTGGCTCGACTTGATCGGCAGGCGC
>JAYVXK010001003.1:0-3733 GCA_043785265.1 Myxococcales bacterium
GCGCATCCAACGCGAGTTCAACGGTGCGGCGACTGGCGGCAAGAAAGTCTCGCTCGCCGATCTGATCGTTCTCGGCGGTTCGGCCGGCATCGAGCAGGCGGCGAAGAACGCTGGGCACGCAGTGAAAGTTCCCTTCACGCCCGGACGCATGGACGCGTCACAAGAGCAGACTGACGTCGCGTCCTTCGCGCCGCTGGAGCCAGTCGCGGACGGGTTCCGCAACTACCAGAAGCAAAAGTACAGCGTTCCCGCCGAGGCGCTGCTGATCGACAGGGCGCAGCTATTGACGCTGAGCGCTCCGGAGATGACCGTCCTCGTCGGTGGCCTGCGCGTCCTCGGCGCCAACAACGGATCATCCAAAGATGGCGTCTTCACGACGAAGCCCAAAACGCTGACCAACGACTTCTTCGTGAACCTGCTCAGCATGGCCACGGAGTGGAAGGCCGTCTCGGACACGAAGGAAGTGTTCGAAGGCCGCGATCGCAAGAGCGGCGAGGTAAAGTGGACGGGCACACGGGTCGATCTCGTCTTCGGCTCGAGCTCGCAGCTCCGCGCGTTGGCGGAGGTCTACGGAAGCGCAGACGCGCAGGAGAAGTTCGTTCGAGACTTCGTCGCCGCATGGACGAAGGTGATGAACCTCGATCGCTTCGACGTCACCTGATCGCAGCCGCATTCTGCTTCTTGTGGGAGGTTCCGGAGGGGGAACTCCCGCAAGCTCGGCGGACGTGAATCAATGCGCAGCCGCTCGGATGTGGATGTCGGCTCCACTTGGCATGTGCGCGAGGTGACGACGAAACGCCGACATGACCGACGCGTGAAAAGGCGCTTGCGTGAGGATGTAGAGAAACCAAGGCAGGCGTGGGGAGTAGTCGTGGATTGCGACGAGTAGCGTTTTGCCGTCGAGCACCTGCCGGAACTCGAGCCGACCGCGCTCACTCCTTCGCGAGAGCAACCCGTCTCCGAGAAAGTACAGTTGCCGATCGGGGGTGCTTCGCTCGCGAACGAGCAAGAGCACGAGTAAGGGAATGGAGAGGAAGAACAGAAAGAACCGGATGTTCTCCTGCGCGTCCACTTCCACCCGAACGAGACGCCCCAGTGCCTTCGGCAGCCAGCGCGCGTACTCCGTGGCCGCCCAGAGAGCATTTTGATTCGCAGGAAGTCGCATGCGCTGCACCGATTGAACGACCGACGCTTGCGGACGCTTTGGCGAGTCTGCATTCGCTCGCGGGCGGTCCGCACGATCTACCGCGAGCGCGTTCTCGATCGCCGTGCGGACCGGCGTCGGCGTGAGTCCGGCCATGTCTGCGAGGCGGTGGTCGCGCGCCACCATCTCGTGTCGCAAACTCTCCACGAGCGGCCCCACCAACGCGCGCGGCGCTCCCGTCACGAGGCTGACCCAGAGTCGAGAGAGGGACGGCGAAAAAAGCCGCACGGGCACCATGCGCCGCCGAACGCCGAGGATCTCCGCGCACATCTCCATCAGCTTCCGGTAGCTCATGGCCTCGGGAGCGCCGACGTCGAACGTCTGTGCGTAGCATTCGCGCCGACCCACCGCGAAATCCAAGAGCTTCACGACGTCGTCGATGGCCACGGGCTGCATGAGCGTTTGCGTCCATCGAGGACACACCATCGCGGGCAGTCTTCGAACGAGCTTCGTGAGGATCTCGAACGAAGAACCCCCGCCGCCGATCACCAGTCCCGCACGGAGAGTGGTGACGGGCACACCATGGCGCGCGAGCGTGGCCTCGACCTCGAGACGACTTTGAAGGTGCAACGAGAGGTGCGACGTTTCGGGGACGAGCCCGCCTAAGTAAACGATCTGCTCGACGCCAGCCCGAGCAGCTGCGCGCGCGAAATTGTCAGCGCACAAAAGATCCAAATCGGAAAACGACGCCTGCGTCAGCCGAGCCGACGGCATCATGCTGTGCACCAAGTAGATCGCGTACCGGGCGCCCTTGAGCCCTTGTTCTGCTTCGCGCAGGTTGAGGAGATCGCACGGTCGCCACTCAGTCCAAGGTGCGCCGGTTGGTCCCGCACCGCGCGCGAGGCCAACCACCCGAAAGCGCTCCGACAGAGGAACTGCAAGCGACCTCCCGACGAAGCCGCTTGCGCCCGCGATGACGACGAGAGGTTTGTCGTCGGCCTTTGGCTTCGGCGGATCGCTCATAATGTCGTCCGCCCTTCACTCATCACGACCCCGCGGGTGTCTCGGGCTCTGGTTGGATCGCGAGCGTGGGTGCGGTGACTTCGAAAATGTGACCAGAGCGTTTGGCCTTGGTCTCGAGGTAGGCGCGGTTGTGAAGGCTCGGCGGAATGGCGTGCGCGAGTCTCTCGGAGACGTGCAGACCATAGCGTTTCAGCTGGGCGACTTTGTCTGGATTGTTGGTCATGAGACTGACCGACCGTACGCCGAGAGTTCGGAGCATCGCCACGGCGACGCCGTAGTCACGTTCATCGTCGCGAAACCCGAGCGCGAGGTTCGCGTCGACCGTGTCGAGCCCTTCCTCTTGCAGTTTATAGGCTCGAATCTTGTTCGCGAGCCCTATACCGCGCCCCTCTTGGCGCAGGTACAAGAGCGCGCCACACCGCATGGTCGCGATCTGCCGGAGCCCGAGTTCGAGTTGCTTTCGACAATCGCAACGAAGCGATCCCATCACGTCGCCGGTGAGGCACTCCGAATGGATTCGTGTCGGCACCGACTCCACGCCGAAGACATCACCGTGCACGATGGCCACCTGTTCGCGATTGTCGCGGTCGCTCGTGAATACGTGAATACGGAAGTTGCCAAACTCGGTGGGGAGCGCCGCCGCACTTGCCAACTCGACCCGTGGATACGGAGGGAAGGTCCGCGTCGAAGAGTTACCTAACGAGTCAAGCGTGTTCATGAGCGGCTCCATGGTTCGAGGACAAAACGTCTTGGTGGCTTGCTCCAAAAAGTTCATCGATGGTCTTGCGACGAAAATCGAAAATCGAAGCGAGCTGTCGTTTGACAAAGAGGAAGCGAACGAGGTCCCCGAGGGGTCCGAGCGGCACTTCGTATTCGACGCGATCACGAACGAGCGTCCCGCCGGGCGCGTCGACGAACTCGTGGGTGTGTCGCCACAGGCTGTACGGTCCCTTGAGCTGGACATCGACGAAGCGCGCTTCGGGTTCGAAGACCTCGATGAGCGTGCGCCAACGGAGACCTACGCCAAATAGCGCTATTTTGTAGTCGATCAGCGCTCCGGGGCGCATGTCGATCGGGACCGCGCTCTTGATCTCGAAGCGCAGCGAGCTTGGCGTCAGTCGTTCGAGATTGGCCGCATCGGCAAAAAAAGCGAACACCTCGGACCTTGGTCGCGAGACGAACTGTTCACGTTCGAGCACATGTTTCATCGGTGGATTCCTCGTTGTGAGTTGCGGCGACGGGCAGAGTGCGCTCCCGTCACCGATGCTTTTGCGTCGCTCATGTGCGCCCTCGCGGGAGCGTCGAAATGGCTTCGTCCATCGCGCTCCATGTCCCGACGCGTCGCACCGCCTCGTCGCGGACCGGTAGTTCGGCTCCGCCTGCGCCTCCCACCCAGATGCTTGCGCGGCGTGGAAGTTCGCCGAGCATCCAGCGAACTTGCTTCGCCGTCGCTTTGAGGTCCGACGCCCGCGTGACGAGGAGACCGACCGCATCGACCGCGTGACTGCGCGCCGCCTTGACGATCTGCTCGGCAGGAGTGTCCACGCCGAGGAGGATCGGAGTGAC